>JBCCBL010000112.1:0-8567 GCA_039034055.1 Verrucomicrobiota bacterium
ATTGGTGAACATTTGTCTTGGATTACGTGCCTGGCGACGGCTCCAATTTAGGGTGTAAGCCTTACGATAAGTGCCCCCACTGGGTCCAACTTCTTCCGGATCTTCACCGGGCTGTAAGGCTAGATCTGGACTGGCTGAACCGTTGTGACCTCGAATCCTCATCCATATGTCATTGTATTGATCATGGGTTTCTTCTGGCCCAAACATATTGCCGCGCATGACAAAGCGATAGGTTCCTGAAGTATTAATCTTTATGATGTAACTAAGTTTGCCTTGTTGGACGCTGGGCTCGCGTCTTATGAGACTCCGTATGTATGTGCCATGGACTGCATCATTGCGGTAAAATGCACCATCGTCCTGGCTGCGATCGAAAGGATCAATCTGTGGTTCATCGGTTTCGACACGCCAAGCTCCTGCGAATTGATCTATGTTGTTAGCATCTTCGGCTTCGATGACTAGGATCCCATCAGTTTCCTCAAAATCGAAAGCCTGACTTTGGTAGGCAAAGGCTAGAAAAATACCTATATAAATAAAAATTACACGATGTGAAGAGTGTGATGATTCGAAAATGTCCTTCATGTGAGGTCTAAATTCGCTTTGAGATTTGTGACACCTTGTGGAGAGTTCGGAGAGCGGCGGTGCGAGAGAGCAGCGGACGAGGAATCTTCTGGAAATGCTCCGTGGTTTTTGTACGAGCCAGTGCGCTTACCAAAAAGTCATTTTATGGTATCAAGTACGGAGCGGACTCCGCTGATAAGCAGTGTTGAGGTATAGAATTTGATTTTAGTGTGGTCGAATCGGCGGATGAGGTAACTACCGATGCATTGGCAATTGATGCCAAATTAGCGTGAGGTCCGCGTCAGTTGGTCACTACATCAGACCCAGAACTGAGTTTGTAATTTAGCGATGGAATCAAAATGGCCACAAACCTCCCTGCATCACTGACAGGAGACTAAAGTTATCAGAAGAGTATTTTCGATTTATTCAGAATTGTGCAAAAAAAGTGCACTATTTAGGGAAAATGAAAGGGCTGTTTAGCTCAGTGGGTGCCTTCGCATCCGCAATTTTGTCCATAGCTGGGTTTTGGGGGACTTGGAGGCGGTGTCCACGAACCCAATGTCCCGAGAAAAGTTCTATCAAAATCTATCTGAGAATGATAAAACGTTATCCGAAACTCCTCCCAGCTAGTTGTTTATAATACGTGCTCTTGAGCTGTGGTAACGGATAAGCGATTTGTAAGTATTTTGTATCTGATATTTAGTTACAAAACTTGCGTTAGTTTCAGTGTCGGAGTCGACGATAGGATAGACTCACCGCACACAATACCCTGGATTCTAAGGCTAGCGAATTACCACTGCTGGTGCGAGGGCTGTGATCTCTCAGCACCATTGTCTCTATCGATGAACCCTTTGTTTTGCGAAAAAGGGTCAAGCCGTTCACGAGAGCCGCTAAAACACATAGCAGAGGAGGAAGCTCGCGCGATTACGGCTTGAACCCTAATTCGCAAAAGGGGCTGTGAGGAGATTGTCTCATCGCTGCTAGGCTCCCCGCCAAGTCGAATCCGAAGGGAGTTTCTCCTGGACGGGCAACTTCCCCAAGAAAGGGTCGGAAAGGGTAAGGTCTGCTAAACTCCATGATCTTGACTTTATCAGCTAACTTCGATGATTAAAAATGGTAATTATTCATCCACCGATGACCGCGGCTCATGAACTAAAATGAATCACCTCGAACGCATACACCTCGAAATCATCCGTGCCGTAGATCGCTGCGGCTCCATGACGGCCGCAGCGGATTCTCTGCATCTCACCCAGTCGGCGCTCAGCCACAGCATGCGGAAGCTTGAAGACCAACTGGGTGTCAAACTTTGGCTGCGAGAAGGGCGTCAACTCAAGCCAACCCAAGCGGGTCAGCATTTGCTGAATACTGCGAAACGGCTCATTCCCCAATTCGTTCACGTCGAGGAACGGCTCAAGCAATTTGCTCGCGGTGAGCGCGGTACCTTACGGATCGGTATGGAGTGTCACCCCTGCTACCAATGGCTGCAAAAGATCACTGCTTCCTATTTGCGCGCATGGCCGACCGTTGATTTTGAAGTAAAACAAGCATTTCAATTCGGCGGCGTGGGTGCACTCTTTGCTCACGAAATCGATCTACTCGTCACACCGGACCCATATTACAAAAAAGGCCTCAATTTCGAGCCGGTCTTTGACTACGAGCAAGTGTTGGTGGTAGGCGCTGATCATCCGCTCAAAGATGAGGAGTATATCATCCCCCGCCAACTGGGCGACTCGGTGTTGTTTACCTATCCCGTTTCTCCTGAACGCCTAGACATCTACACTCATTTCCTGACTCCCTCCGGGATGACGGTACGAAAACAGAAAGAAGTCGAGACGACTGATATGATGCTTCAATTGGTCGCCTGCGGAAGAGGCGTCGCCGCACTCCCACGCTGGCTGGTCGAAGATTATGCCGAAAAGTATTCCGTTTTCCCGGTACGCTTGGGCAAAAATGGCGTGGACAAACAGATTTTTCTGGGGACCCGTTCCGAGGATATGGAAATCGACTATCTCGAAGCCTTTTTGGAAATGTCTCGAACATTCTATGCGCAATCGGACACAGCCTGACGCGTCTTTCAGGTGTTTCTAGAAAACCGAGGGCCTGGCTGGGCGAAGGTTGTTCAATTAGGCGGTATCGTGGAGCGCCATTACGCCCATACTACCGGGTGTGTTTCGCCGGTCGCGACATTGACGAATCCTTCCGGGCAGGCAGGGCTCGGGGCGACGAGGCACCAGCGCCAGGGAGTACACGTCAAAGTCGCGAAAATCATCCGTGCTGGAAAGCCCTCGACCCAATAAGGATGCTCGCAATCGGAATACCATTGCATCGTCTTGGCTGCTTCTAGCAAAGCGTCCATCTCCTCTGAGAATACCTCGGCGGGGCGCGCGGTCATCAGGCCGCCTACCTCGAGTCTTACGGACGCAATGACTTGGCCCCCACGCACCAAGCACCAGCCGCCCTGAATCTCACGGAGCGTATTTACGGCGAGAGCCATCGCATTATCGCAACTACCGAGGCACCAAATGTTATGAGAGTCGTGAGCAATTGAGCAGGCTAGGGCGCTACCGGGATCGGCAGGCCCGGTGCCGAGCCAAAACATCTTCGCAAGCGCCCCATCACCTTGATAACGGTCCACCATAGCGAACTTCGTAATTTGGCGCGAATTGTCACGTTGGACGCATCCTTCTTCTACCGGAAGTTCATAAGTTAAAAAATCGTCTTCCCAGTGAAAGGGGCGGAGTATGGCCGCTTTGGCAGCCGTGATGTTAGGTGCCGGAGCCGGGATAGAAAAATCATCCGCAGATAGAGGCTTCTTGATATGGACTGTTTTCGTGGCCCACGCGGGCCACGGGATTTGCGGTATTTCAGGTAAGTAGCGTTCGCCATCAGAGACCTGCTCTCCATTTGCCCAGACTTCGCGGATGTTTACCGATTCGAGATCTTCGAGTACTACTAAATCTGCGAATCTGCCGGGAGCAATTGAACCGACATAGGGATCTATTCGGAAATGACGGGCGCTGTTGTAAGATCCCAGTCGATACGCTTCATGTGGTTCAAGTCCGGCTTCGATTACAGTCCGAATATTGTAATCCATCGAGCCGAGCTTTAAGGTATCGCGAGCTGAGCGATCATCGGTGGTCACTGCTACATTTGACCAGTCTTTGAGGCCTGCCTGTATCAGGAATTTTATGATGGGTCCGGCCGACATCGGACGTAGCATTAGAAAGATGCCGCGTTGCAATTTTTCGAGCGCCTCTTTGGGTTCGCGCACTTCGTGATCGCTGGAAAGTCCGGCTGCGGCAAAAGCACTGAGGTCGTGCGGATCGTAGAGGCCTGAACCATGGCCCTCGACCACCCCGCGCGCTTCCATAGTAGCCTTGATGTTGCCCCAGAGGCGCTGATATCCCGGATTATCCGGCTGAGTTACGGCGCTCCAATCCATCACCTCATCGAGTGCAATCACATCCGGGTGGTTGTGGAAAAAGGCAGCAATTTCTCGCTCGCCATAATAGCCGCCGGTCGTTTCAAAAGCCGTCGGAGGTGTCGCCGAGCCAGGCATCGTAAAAATCTTAAGGGGTGAACCGTAGGCGCGCGCCGCTTCCCAAAAGCGCACGTTTTCCGCACCGTTTACGTTGCTAAATTCGTGGGCCGCTTCACAGGTCCAGGTATTTCCCCGAGGCAATACCAAGGCAGCTTCAAATTCCGGTGTGAGCTGAGTGCTTTCAATGTGCTTGTGCGGCTCTCCAAAACCAGGGACGACTGTTGCCGGGCCGAGATCGGTAGTTGATTCGACCTCACCGCACCACGAGCCTGCTGGGCCGGTGTAAGCAACGCGCCCCCCGGCAATTACAATTTCTTGTTCTTGTACCCATTGTCCGGTGTGGACTTCGAGCAGGCGCCCGACACGTATGAGATGATCTGCAGGCATTCGACCGAGCGCGACTTGGACCAAGTTCTGACGGATCGAGATATCATCGCGAAGGGCTTTCTGGGGTCTTTTCATAAAGGGTGATGGAGGTTTAGGGGCTGAGGACGAAATACAAAACGAACATGGCACCGATCAGCCAGGTAAGCGGTTTGATTTCTTTCCGTCGTGACGGAGTAACGATGCGTGTGATGAGGAAAGTGAAAAAAGCCGCAGCCATTCCGATCACGAGGTTGAAGGTCGCAAAGCTGAAGATTAGGCAAAGGGCAACTGGGGCAGATTCGTATAAATCATTCATATCAAGTTGCTTCACCCCCTGGAGTAAGAGCAACCCCACTACAACGAGAGCCGACGCTGTGGCTTGGGGTGGGATCGCAAGGATAAGCGGAGTCGCCAATAGGGAGAGCCCGAAGCAAGCAGCCACCGTAAGTGGCACCCAGCCTGTCCGGCCACCAGCCTCAACACCGGCCGCCGATTCGACGTAGCTGGTAACTGAGGAGTTACCGCAACAAGCGCCGAGGATAGTTCCGGTGGCGTCGGCCGCGAATGCTTGGTCCGCGTTGGGAATTTGACCCTCTTTATCAACCAGGCCTGCGCGACGGGTCGTTCCGATTAGAGTCGCCGTAGTACTGAATAGATCGCCAGTAAATAGATAAAGAAGCGCTGGGAGTAGTAATAAAAAATTGGAGAAAACATAATTGAAATCTAACTGAAAAAATAGAGGAGCGAGCGAGGCAGGTGACCCGAACGGGAGGCCATTGATACGGGTGATGGTATTATCACCGTGTGGAATGAAGAGTCCGAGAAAAGTAATTACAAAAATAGATATGAGGAGGGCGCCCGTGATCCGGCGGACAGAGAGAGCAATTGAGAGGAAAATACCACCGATCGCCAGAAGGGTCGGTGGCTCAATAGGAGCGAGCGTGACAAGGGTTGCCTCGTTGGCGACGATTATACCGCTTGTTTGTAAACCAATAAAGGCGATGAAGGCCCCCAGTCCGCATTGGATGCCCACCTTCACTGAGAGCGGAAAAGCCTCCGTAATGAGGGTGCGTAGACCGGTCAGCGAAAGCACCAGAAAGAGACAGCCTGAGATTAACACCAGTGCCAGAGCCGCTTGCCAGGGGACTCCCATTGCCAAGCAAATTCCGTAGCTGAAAAAGGCATTGGACCCCATACCACACGCCAGGGCGATTGGAAGGTTGGCGAATAGGCCCATGAGTAGGCAGCCTATAATTGCTGTCACTGCAGTCGCGGTTACGAGGGCCTCCGCATCCATTCCGGAAGGAGCCAGGAGCATCGGGTTCACCGCCAACACATATCCCATCGTGGCAAAGGTGGTCAGCCCCGCGAGAACTTCCCGTCTGAATGAGCTACCAAAGTCTTGAATTTCTGAGATTTTGGAAAGTCGAAGCACAATTGCCCAGGAGCAGCATGCGTGCCCTGGATTGCGAGGGTACCTATCTCAGATTTTCATTGCGGTCCATCAAGAGTGGTAAGCAGTGAGAAGGAGACGGCGATGCGGAAACCGACCTTGCAATTTTCTGCATCATTGATGCTGGCAAACTGGGTGCGTCATTGAACGGGTAGCGCGCGAAAATTATCCAACATGCATTGGTATAGAAACTGCCTTGGTCGCATGTCATGTCACATGAAATACAATACCGTTTTCTTTCTTTAATCGTACTTCTGATCGGAGTCGGATTGACAAATTTAAACGCCGAAACAGGTCCGACCTTGATCTTGGGTGCGGTCCCTTGGGAGATGGCACCGGTCATCGATGCAATGGACGATCCGCAGGAAGGCCAATTGCACAATATTCCTTATTGGAAGGGAATGCTCTATGGGGAATCCGTGGTGGTTGCTTTGACTGGGGTCAGTAAAACAAATACCGGAATGGTTGCCGGGGCGATGATTACCGAATTCGACCCAGTCCGGGTCGTTTGGAGTGGGACCGGGGCTCGTGTGCGTTCAGAGATCAAACCGGGTTATGTCTTTATTATCGAAATGACGACCTTCCATGATACCGGCGATTTGACGGAAGAAGGCATGGTGGTCGGTCCGGTCATAGGTCCGCCGGATGGCCTGTTGCGCAAACCGGTTTTTCATCCAGATCCGGAACTCCTATCGGTAGCCCTCAAGGCCGCTGAGACTTACACTCCCGCGGCTCCGATAGAGGTGGATGGCGAGCGTTATGATACTGTCGTTGAAGCTGGATCGATTGTTACCGGAGACCTCTTCAGTATCAATCAGTGGAAATATGAAGAGATCGTGAACAAATTTAAGACCGATCTCTTCGCCATGGAGACTGCTTCACTTGGGCAAGTTTGCACCTTCATGGATAAACCTTGGATTGCTATTCGCGGAGGCAGTGATTTGATTCAAGCCGGTGACGCAACTGAAGATTATTTGAAATACGGGCCGATCGCCGCCGAGCAGGCTGCCCTATTTACGCTGCATTTTCTCTCGGTCTTATTCGGCGAGTGAATGCTATGCCACTCCGAGCCTGACCCCAAGGCGGTCGAGGTATTTTCGATAATGAGCGGCTGCGCGGTCACTGTGTAGGTGGATTTCTTCTTTAAGATCTGTGGGAAGTAACTCCGGGTGCTGCGCGTTCACGATGGGAATATCCTGATACGTTATGAGATCCTCATAATCCCGAACTTCCGTGTCGGTAAAACTATCGAAGTTGTGGTAAAACATCATCCAACCGACGGATTTAGTCGCAGTGAGCGGGCACACCGTAAAGAAAATGGTGTAGCAGTTGGGCTTTCCAGAATAAACCCCTTGGCTGGCAAGCTGGACGGTAAGTGGGCGCAGAACATACCAGTCGAATTGCTCTTCGCTCACTCCTTCCGCCGTGGGTCGGTAGAGATTAACATCGCGGAAAGCTAAACCGTCTTGGTAGGACTCGACCTTGTAATTATTGACTTCGGCGTGTTCGGGAGTGCCTAGCAACCCTTCGTGGACGAATCCAAAGTGACCGAAATCAAAGAAATTCTCAAAGGCGCGTAAAGCGGTCGCCTGGTAATGATAGGGTCCGCACGATACCAATCGTAGGTCGGCATTGTCTAGAAATAATGGAGCAGGTGGATCACGTGTGGGTTCTCCTAAGCAGACCCAAATCATGCCAGCGGCTTCTTTGCAGTGAAAGTCTGCGAGACGTGCCTTGGCAGGGATGGGTTGGTTCGGTTGTGCTGGAATTTTACTACATGAGCCGTCGTAATGGTATTCCCATCCATGATACGGGCAAATTAAGCAGTCTTCACGGACCTTACCCATAGATACGCGCGCTCCCCGATGGATGCACAAATCTCGATGGGCATAGACCTCTCCGTCCTCACTACGCCAGATCGCTAAGCGTTCGCCCATAAGTTGCGCGGGTTTCACGGTCCCAACCGCAAGCTCAGTCGCTGGCATGACCGCCAACCAATCATGGGAGAAATAAGGATCTTCGACGAATTCTGGAAAGGGACACTTCATGATGCTCATTCTTGTGGCTGAGTTGTGGATTCAGGGGTGTCTTTTTTGATCCAGGCGATCACTGCATAAACCAAGGGAGTATCTACCGCAGCGAATACGATTTTCAGAAGATAGTTCCCAATTAATAAGCTGAATAATGCTTCATTTGGCATCAGACCGTAGAAGGCAATCGTGTAAAAGAGGACCGTATCGACCGCTTGAGAGATAAGGGTAGATCCATTATTACGCAGCCAGAGGAATTTATCGCCCGTCTTTCCTCGAATCCAGTTGTATAGGCTGATGTCCAAGAGCTGAGAAATCGACATGGCGGTGAGCGACGCTACGAGCGTCCTTGGGGCGGAGGTGAAGAGTAAGGAGTAGGTGGCATCCTGCTCTGCCCAGTAGGTGGGTGCCGGAAGTTGGGTGGCAATCGATAGCAAGATCATCGTGATTACGTAAGTGCACACACCCCCATATACGAGATTGCGCGCTCGCTTGCCTCCCCAGATTTCGGATACGATATCGGTAGCCGGAAATGTGAGCGCAAAGAGGATCTCGGCATAAGAAAACGAAACGACTCCAAGGCCTAGGAAACTCAGATCTAGCGGTACCAGCTTCACGA
>JBCCBL010000113.1:0-8534 GCA_039034055.1 Verrucomicrobiota bacterium
AATTCCAGCCGCGCCGCCGCCCAGATCAAAAGCTCATCCAGAAAATCCTGAGAATACATCTAAGTCCTCGCTAGGAAACCCGCACCCACATTCAATCCCAAAAACAAAATAGTCACACCCGGGTCAAAACTTCACCGACCACCCGCACCGCTCTGCCGCAACTGGCAACGACGCTCAATCCCCCCAAATCAGCCCTCAGACTCTTGATCAGCCGTCTCATCCGGATCATCCGAAGTCTCCGTCTCATCCGTATCCAGATTCTCCGCCTCAATCACCTTCAATCGAGAAGGCGGCAGGAACGGATACTCAAAGGCCTCCTCAAACGTATAACACTCGCGGAAATCCTCTTCCGAATCATTCTCGGTCTTACCTAGGACCCCAAAATCCACCAGATGGAAAACAATCCGCCCAAAATCCTCACAGGTCGTCACCCTCCAAGTATCAAAAAGCGTCTTAGCCATCGGGCCATACTGCTCGATGGCAAAATCCTTGATCCCTTCCAACAGTTCGCCACCCGAAACATGGCTGCCCGAACGCTGGCGTTTCCCCGACTTCAAACGACGCAAAGTGAAGTCGAGAGCCTGTCGCACAAAAAAGTAAGCCCCACTTTCATAGCGGGGATCTTCCTTACGGATCAACTCAATGACTTCAGCAAAGTCCTTCGACATACTCTCTATCTATACGCCCGCAAAAAGGATAAATCAATCCATTGACTCAGGTTCTCACCCCTCACACTTCCATCTCCCCCGAAAGCAAAGCCTCCACCTTGGATTGATTGTCGGCCGCATGTAGCGAGTTCACGATCTCCTTGATCTCCCCATCCATCGCGGCATCTAGACTGTGCAAGGTCAGCCCAATCCGGTGATCGGTAATCCGGCTCTGCGGAAAATTATAAGTCCGAATACGCTCCGAGCGATCCCCGGTGCCCACCTGGCTCTTTCGATTAGCCGCATATTTCGCGGCCTCTTCTTCCTGCTTACGTTGCAATAGACGCGAACGTAATACCCCCATCGCCTTGTTCTTGTTCTTCAGTTGCGAGCGCTCATCCGCGCACTTCACAATCATCCCCGTCGGCTTATGCAAAATCTGAACCGCTGAGTCTGTGGTGTTCACGCCCTGGCCTCCCGGCCCACTCGCGCGCGCCACAGAAATCTCAAGCTCCTGCGGATCAATCAAAATGTCGACCTCCTCCGCCTCCGGAAGAACTGCCACGGTCGCTGTAGACGTGTGGATACGGCCGCCACTCTCGGTAACCGGAATCCGCTGAACACGATGCACCCCGCTCTCAAATTTCAAAATTCGATAAGCCTCCTCTCCCTTCAACCCGACAATCACCTCCTTGAAGCCTCCTGTATCGGATTCATTCAGACTAATCGGCTCAATGCTCCAACCATTCCGCTCAGCAAAACGCGAATACATCCGAAAAAGATCTGAAGCAAACAGCGAAGCTTCATCGCCCCCGGCTCCGGCGCGAATCTCCATCACAATATTCCGATCATCTGCGGCCTCCGGCGGAATCATAGCCACCAGCACCCGCTCCTTCAAGGTCACCATCTCCTCCTTCAAAGGCTCCAATTCCGCTTCCGCAAGCTCCTTCATCTCGGCATCCATCTCAGGATCCGCGAGCATTTCCTGATTATCTGTCAAATCCTTCTCCGTCTTCATCAGGGACTCATACAGCTCGACCAAGCGCGTCAACTTTTGATGCTCCCGCCCAATCGAAGCGGCGCGACGTTGATCACTATAAAAATCGGGCTCATTCATCTGTGCATCCAGATGCATGAGCTTATTCCTAAAAGGGTCTATCGGTGGAATACCTTCCATAAATACCAAAAGCTTGGGTTTAGCGAAACCAGCAACCCTGCAAGAGTTGCTTTCGCCTTTCAAGCGCACAATCCACTGCTGAAAAACTCCGCGAAGGCTCGCTTGTTCATTGATATCGACCCAAAACCCCTATCCTATCGCGCAATCTAAAACACAACCAAACCTCGCCAACGAACCACCGCGTTCAAACCCGCTCACGGCCCAGCACACCGAAACAATCCCATTTAGCCAAAAAATAATCATCTCATTCGCGTCCACTCTATGGCCAAAGAAACCCTCCACGCGCCCAATATCATCGCTTGCCTCTGGGATTTTGACAAAACCCTCATCCCCGGCTACATGCAAACACCCCTGTTCGAAGCCTTCGGAATTCAAGAAAAACAATTCTGGGATGAGGTAAATGCGCTACCCGCAGCCTACGCCGCTCAAGGACAACACGTTTCCAACGACATCATTTACCTCAATCACCTGCTCTCCTACGTCCGCCACGGACTCCTCGGCGGCCTCACCAACGAGCGACTGCGCCAACTCGGGGCCGAACTCAAATTCTACCCCGGCCTCCCTCACTTCTTCCAGGAACTCAAAGACATCCCTCAATCAGTGCCCGAATACGTAAAGGCCGACATCCGGCTCGAACACTACGTCATCAGCACCGGCCTCGCGGAAATGATCCGTGGCAGCACAATTGCCCCTCACGTCGATGGCATCTTTGGCTGCGAATTTATCGAAAATCCCCTGCCTCCGCTCTTCAATAAACAGGATGAACTCGTATTGGATACCCAATACGAAATCGCCCAGCTCGGCGTCGTCGTAGACAACACCATCAAAACGCGATACATTTTCGAAATAAATAAAGGATCCAACAAAAACCCCTCCATCGACGTAAACGCCACCATGCGTCCCGAAGATCGCCGCATTCCCATGGACCGGATGATCTACGTCGCCGACGGCCCCAGCGATGTCCCGGTATTCTCAGTCATCCGCAAAGGCGGTGGGCGCGCCTTTGCCGTCTACAACCCAGATGTCGAAGGCGAATTTGCACAAAACGACTCCCTGCTCAATACTGGCAGAATACATGCCTACGGACCTGCAGATTACCAGTCCAACAGCCAGACCGGTCGCTGGCTCAAAATGCATGTCCACCAAATCTGCGATCAAATCCTCCAAGAGCACGAATACGCTCTGAGAAAACGGGTCCGCAAACCACCTAGACATCTCCACCCAGAAAACGAAGACCTCTCGGCACCTCCCGACAAAGAGCCCGAACAGTCCGTATTATTTTCAGATGATTCCGAAACTCCACCTAGTTAAACGCGCAACAAACACCCTAAAAAGCGCCCTCCCAAACCCTCACCACCGACACCAAATGCGGCAAACGTTCCGGACTCCACACCTTTCGCCGATCCACAAATCGGCCGCGATCCTTGCCTTCAACTGCGCCATCGCCCTGATCGCGAACGACCTCGCCGCTCAGGTAGACCTCGATCGAGCCGAAAGCACCCTCATCCCCAAACGGGAAACGGGTGTCATCGAATTCCTTGAAAAACACCCCACCTACGACGGACGCGACGTCGTCATCGCGATATTCGACACCGGAGTCGATCCAGCCGCCCACGGACTGCAAACCACCACTACCGGTGAACGCAAAATCGTCGACATCATCGACGGCTCCGGCGCGGGCGACGTCGACATGAGCCACACCGTCCAGCTCTCCGAAATCAACGATGAAAACCCACTCATCGGCCTCACCGGCAGACCCATCACCCTGCCCGCTGAGCTTCAAAGCTCGCAGGCAGAAATCCGCCTCGGCATGAAACGCGGCCGTGAACTCTTCCACAGCGCCCCGTGGAATCGCCTCATGCAGGCCCGCAAAGACACCTGGAAACTCGAAAACAACCAAGAACGCGCTGCTCGCAAAGACTCACAAACCGAAGAAGAGCGCGCCTGGGAAAAAAAGCACCCCAGCGACCGAAACCTCGAAGAAAAAAACGCAGCTGCACTCGATTCTATCCTAACGAGCCTTGAAGAATCCTTCATCGAAGATGATCCAGGCCCCATATACGACTGCATCGTCTGGGCCGAAGGCGACACCTACAAAGCAGCCGTCGACACCAACGAAAACGGAGACTTCAATGATGAAACAGTCCTACGCCCCTTCGGCATCGCCGGTGAATACGGGCGCTTCGCCGATCCCATTTCTGCGACCTTTGGGATCCAAGTCTACGACTCCGGCCAACTCCTGAGCATTGTCACGGTGAGCGGATCCCACGGCACTCATGTCGCCGCAATCGCAGCCGCACACTTTCCCGAAGAACCGATCCGCAACGGCATCGCACCGGGGGCCAAAATCCTTTCCGTCCGCCTCGGCGACATCCGCACCGGTGGCAGCTCAAACTATTTTGGCGAAATGCGCGCCGTCGCGAGCGCAGCACAACACCAGGTCGACATCATGAATGCAAGCTGGGGCGGCGTCTCGACCTACCAAGACGGACAAAACCTCACAGCACGCCTCTACAACAAACTCGTCCAAGACTACGGGGTTACCGCATTTGTCTCGGCAGGTAACAACGGACCCGCCCTATCGACCCTCGGCAGCCCCGGAGGCGAAGCGGAAAGAATCATCGGTGTTGGAGCCTATGTTTCCGGTGAAATGGGAAAATACCTATATGCCCTCGCCGAACAAAACCCGGACACCGCCTACGGATTCACGAGCCGGGGACCCGCCCGAAACGGTGACCTGGGCGTAGACATCTTCGCTCCCGGTGGAGCTACGGCCACCCTAGCGAGCGATTCCTTGCGCGGAGCCCAGCTCTACAACGGCACCTCAATGGCGGCACCATCCGCCGCCGGGGTCGGCGCCCTCCTCGTCAGTGCGACCAAACAACTCAATATAAAGCACTCCCCCGACCGCATCAAAGCCGCCCTCATGAACACTGCGGTAAGCACCGGCGAAGATGCCTTCGCCGAAGGCGCCGGCTTGATACAAGCACTACCCGCCCTCCAATTTTTAAAAGAACAAAACGAAGAGCCCGCCTGGGACATCTTTTACGACCTGGAAGGATGGCCCGGCACCTTCCGAGCCGGCCCCGGATTCTATCTGCGCGAAAAGCTTACTGACACAGCCATCGAGACTCCCGTCTACATCACACCCACATTCCCAGAGTCCATGACAGACTCCGCCGCTTACGACTGGGAAACTAACGTCGTCCTCAAGACAACTGCACCTTGGTTAATCGCCCCCGAATACCTACGCATCGCTAACGGGCGAGTCGAAATCGATATCGTGGTTGACGCCACACAATTACCCGAACCTGGGATTCCCGCTTTCGCGAAATTAACCGCCCATCTCGCTGATGATCCCGCTGGACACACTCTGTTCCAATTTCCGGTCACAGTCGTCGAACCTCAAGCAATGTCATCGCCCGACACCTACGAACATCAAGAATCAATCAACTTAGAAAGCAGCTCCACTCGGCGTATATTCCTCGAAGCTCCCGAACGCGCAGACCACCTCGAACTCAAAATTAAATTAAAGGACGACCAAACTCAGGTTTGGAGAAGATTTGTATTCAATGTCCTATCACTCGCCGATGAAAGTTCCTTTCGTACTAAAAGTTTAACCCGTTATATTTGGCTCGAACCAGGAGAAGAAAAGACCCTGATTGCTGATGTCTTTGGCGGCCAAGTCGTAGAAATCACCCTACATCAATACTGGAGTACGCCGGGCACATATTCCTTAGATGTTAAATCAACCTTCCATGGCACTGGAGTTGAAAACCAAAGCCTTGCCATTCCGAAAAACTACGATTTCACCACTATGCGTATCCAACCTATAAACACGCTGAATGGTGAAATTTCCGCCACCCTCGACGCTTCATTCCTCGCGCGTTATCCAGAAAAAACAGAGCGTTTTCCAGGCGACCAACGGATGCAATTCCCCGCCGCACCTAGACAAAAGGACCCCTTCACTCCCTTCCGTCTACGCCAGACCTTTTCCTTCGACCTCGAAGAAGAGGCCACCCTCACTGTCGAAGACAGCCGCCCCTTTAACACCTTCAATGAATTCGGCGGCGACCTGTACACCATCTATGACGCGACCGGTGATTTAGCCTTCGTCGGAGCCCACTACCGAATGAAGCCAACGACTCTCGGCAAAGGGACCATTACCGTACACCGCGAAATTATAAGTTTTGAAGAACCCTTTTTAGACGCCGCCGAGGACCGGCCGCTTATGGTCAAATTAAAATCTAAGATCGGGCCAATATCCGTATTCCCCGACACCCCATCCATCGCATCCAACAGCGCCGAAAGTGAAATCGAACTAGAGGCCGACACCCACCAAACCTTCTACCTGAAAAACACCCAATCCGAGGCTATCTCAAAACTCAAAAACAGCCCCGACTTCATTGGAGGCGAGGTCACAATCAAGAATGAAAATGACGATACCCTAGCCACACTCCCTCTTTGGGTTCAACCCGGAGACGTTGCCTCGGAAATTTCCAATCCTGAGCCCAAGCCGAAGGAACACGAAAAAGACAAAGAAGCCATCGAGGAATTCGAAGAATCAATCTACCAGAAAAGAATGGAATTTGTCTCCGACCAAATCAAAACAGTCGAAGAAGCCCTCGCTCAGCGCCGAGACACCGAGCTAGCAGCGCTCATCGAAGAAAATTCTGAAAAAGCCGAGCTTTACCTACTCGGCGCGAAAATCAACGCAACCCATGCCCGATTGATCCCAGAATTTTTAGGGAGGCCCAAGGAAGAAGACGCCGAAAGCCCAGACTCTGAAGACACTCAGGACCCCGAAGAACCCCAGCCGAACTTCGACGCCAAAGAAGCCATCCTCACCGATCTCGCAAAAGCGCGCGAACTCAGCGCTCCCGAAAAAGTCGCCCAGTTTTTCGGCGCAAAACCAGCCAGTTTCCCCGGCGACACGGACCAGCGCATTGAGAACAAAGAGAAAGAAACTGAGATGAAAGAGGCACAATCACTCATCGCCGAAACATGGCTTTGGCAAGCCGCCATCGCAGTCACCAGCGAGGATGAAGATGCCTTTAAACATGCCTACATCGAACTCCAACGTTGGGAAACCGAACCATCCGAAAACACCACCAAACTCCTCGGCACTTACTATGAGCAGCACGACATGCTCGGACTTTCCCTCGAACAGCTAAATACCACACTAGAAGAGGACCCCAGCGACACCAAAGCCTTCGAACAGCGCATCATGCTCTACAAGAAATTGGGCTGGGACCGCTTCGCAGATCGCGATGCCCTAAAGCAAAAACTACGGGAAGCAACCCCACTGAATCTCCTTTAGATGAGCCGATTATTGGGCAAGTAAATCGGCGGAACGCGCAACCTCCGCGATTCTAGACTTCAGCTCAGGAATCGAAGCCTCCCAAAGCCTCTCCGTATTTTCCTGTAGCGCTGGGACCGTTGGCAATCCCTCGCTCAAGCTACGACTGACTACCACGTTGCGATTAGCCGCAACTTCATCAACTCGCTTAATCGGCATCAACCATGGACTCTCTGCCAACAAACGCGGATCCTCTAGATACAATTCTCGCACCGCCAAAATCGCTTCTGACAAACGATCAAGTTCACTCAAAGTATAGCTCTCGGTCGGCTCAAACATAAGTCCAAGCACTTCCGGAAAGGCGACCGTTGGAGCATGGTATCCAAAATCTAGTAACAACTTCCCGAAACCAACGATTGCCGGACCCCGCGCAATACCTGCTCCCTCCAGAGCAATAAAATCTTCCTCAGGCAAAGTGATGATAAACTCATGCATACGGGGCACCGCATCTGCACCCTCCGGCAACATTGGAAAGGTATCCGCAAGTTTACTACGCAAATAACGGGCAGCTAATACAGCCGTGGCTGACATAGCTGGAACACCCTCCCTACCCAAACGAAGCAAATAAGCAAAAGCACGCACCTTATGGGCGAAATTTCCCCAGTGACGGTGCACGGAACCGATACTCTTTTCAGCCTTCTCAGCTCGATAAACTCCCTCCTCAGATTTCAAAATCTGGTGACCCGGCAAATATGGGAGCAAGCGTTCACTCACCCCCACGAAAGCATCGCCCGGTCCTCCGCCTCCATGCGGAATGGACCAAGTCTTATGGGTATTGTTATGCACCGCATCGACTCCAAGCGCTCCCAGATTGAGCCAACCCGCCACCGCGTTCATGTTCGCTCCATCCATATAGACGAGTCCACCCGCCGCATGGACCTGCTCAGCCATCTCCCGAAAATTATCCTCGAGCACACCGCCCGTGTTCGGATTCGTGACCATGATACCTGCGACATGTTCTCCCCATTGCTCTAGGATCTCGCCAAGCTGCACCATGTCGATCCGGCCCGTCGCGTCAGCGTTTAGAAGCACAATCCCACTCGGCCGATCCTTGTATTTTTTATCCGGAGACCCCGCGACGATTGCCGTCGCAAAATTAGTCCCGTGCGCCGACTTCGGGATAACTACAATATCACGCTCGGTATCACTTACATCGCGATGATAGGCTTGAAATAGCTTCAAGCCCACCAGCTCTCCTTGCGCTCCTGCAACCGGTTGAGTCGTTACCCCCGCAAGACCGGTGATAGCTTTGAACCAATTCTGAGTCTCATAAATAACCTCTAGGGCACCCTGAGCATGAGACTCCGGTACCTGAGGATGTAGATCTGTGAATCCTGGTAAACCTGCTGCC
>JBCCBL010000114.1:0-8523 GCA_039034055.1 Verrucomicrobiota bacterium
GCCCGAAGGTGCCGTGATTGAGAGAATCAATCAGGACTCTTCCGGTGGAGTCATATATTGATTCCACATGTCCCAAACTTCTCTGGGAGCCGAAGACAGCTCGCGGTAACCTTCCATGGTGATAATCCGTGCGCTGTCATTTAGAATCACGAGAGTGGGCAAACTCTGGACCCCGAGACCTCCCATCAGCCTTTCGCTGTCTGCGCCTTGAAAATCGACCGTGAGCCAGGACATCTTGTCCTCATCAATATAGCGTTGTTTCTGTGCCGGAGAGCGATCGCCACTGACGAACACAATCTCCATATCCGCTTTGTGTTTTTCGTAGAAATCAATCAACGCCGGAGTGAACTGACGGCAGGGTGGACACCAATGGGCTGAGAAGTAAATCCCGACCATTTTGCCCTCGAGTTCCGAGTAGCCCACCGGGGCACCATCCACGCGCTTCACTCCGCCCGGGAACCAGAAGCTCCAGTCGAGCGTCTCGGGAATTTGCTCACCTTGGGCCGCAGTTTGCGTTGGCTCGGGATGGATCTCGGCAGTCTGCTCGTTAGCTGTCTCCGAAGACTCAGATGCTGGTTTCGCTTCGGTGACGCTCTCCGAAACGGGTTGACTGCACGCAGTCCAGAAACAGGCCATTGCGGAGAGTGTCAGGGTCTTTAGTAAAGACAGATTACGCTGGAAATTTTTCATTTTGCTTACGAAACGGGAGATAAGGAGCCCCGCACTTATTCCATATAATTCACCAGGATTACGAAGAATTCAAAGTTCTGGGTGCATTTCGAAATGGAATCTTAATGAATCGTATTGACCTTGGCCGTCCGAAAGCCCACAGATCCTCCCTTATCATGGGGCCGTAGCTCAGTTGGAAGAGCGCTTGCATGGCATGCAAGAGGTCGTCGGTTCGAACCCGATCGGCTCCACCAGTTCCCCGCGTAATTTGCACAGCAAAATGGCGGAGGGAGAGGGATTGCTACACCCTCTGCGCTTCGCTTCGTCAAACCCTCGTCTCGGGTTCTTCATCCATCTCTTCCGATTTTGCACAGCAAAATGGCGGAGAGAGAGGGATTGCTACGCCATCTACGCTTCGCTTCGTCAAACCCTCGTCTCGGGTTCTTCATCCATCTCTTCCGATTTTGCACGGCAAAATGGCGGAGAGAGAGGGATTCGAACCCTCGGTGGAGTTACCCCCACACATCCTTTCCAGGGATGCACAATCGGCCACTCTGTCATCTCTCCGGTTGCTTCGATCTAGCGCTTCGCTGACATTGCAAGAGTCGGAGGAAAGGGCAGTTAAAGACCCAGGGCAAGGCTGAAGACGAAAAAGAGGGGATTCTCGCCGAACCGCGCCTTGCATTTCCTAGAGATTGTTTTGATGCTTTTCCTTTCTCATCCATCATGCATGTATCTCCCGCTTTCGGCCTCCTTTCCTATTTCGGTCAATCCAATCTGGCCGGCCAGATTATCATTTTGATTTTAGCCGCGTTCAGCCTGCTTGCCTGGACCGTAATGTTGGGGAAATGGATGGATCTAAAGAAATTGAGAGGGGCCAATGCCCGTTTTGAGCGCGCTATTAGTCAGGTGCCAGTGCTGCTCAATGTGACGCCCCGGGATCCTCAGTATGCGGCCGGGCCCTACAACGAATTGGTGGGCGAAGCGCTAGAGGCCTTCTCTCGTTATCAACCTGTAGAAGGTGCGAAAAAGGGTGATCTGCATGCCATTCAACTGAGGGTAGGGCATGTCGAAAATGCACTGCAGCGGAGTGTGGCCGAGCAAACCATTCGTTATGAAAACAAGATGGTAATGCTTGGATCAATTGTTACCGGGGCTCCATTTCTGGGTCTGCTGGGCACGGTCTGGGGGGTGATGGATGCGTTTGGCTCGATTTCGCAAAGTAGTGCTACGCTGCAAGCTCTGGCTCCTGGGGTGAGTGGCGCATTGTTGACAACCGTCGCAGGTCTGTTGGTCGCCATTCCCTCAGTTTTTGGATACAATTATCTGCTCACGATGAGTAAAATCGCGATTACCGAACTCGAGAATTTTGCCAGCACCGTGGCGGATCGCATTGAGCTGGAGGTTCAACAGTTGGAATTCTGAGCAATGGCGCGAAATTTCCATAGAAAAGATCGAATGAGTGCGGTGTCTGAGATCAACGTGACTCCGCTCATCGACTTGGCCTTTTCACTTTTGATCATCTTCATGATAACCACGCCTTTGCTGGAGCAGACGATTCCCCTAGACCTGCCGATCGAAAACAGTCAAAACACGCAGGCTAGCAACGACGACACCATCCAGATCATTTCAATCGATCAGGACGGGGCTTACTACTGGGGAGAGGATCGCGTCGACGAGGATCGCCTACAGGTGCTCATTGCTGAGCTGGCTCGGGAACCTAGCCCACCGGTAGTGAGGTTGCGTGCGGATGCCGATGCCCCGTTTCAGTATCAGCGAGTGGTGAATGTCCTCAGTTGGTTGAAAGAGCACAAACTGTCTAAGGTGAGCCTGGATACGCGCGTAAACTAGAGAGCCGTTTTTTTAAAATGCGCATCCGATACCCGAAAACGCCGTTCTCAATTTCCCTCACCCTCCACCTTTCGCTCCTCTTGGTGGTTTTGGTGGGGGGTCTTTTTCAAGGCTGCAGCGAGCCGGAAGATACCTTCGTTTTTGAAATGGTGTCCCTGCCTGACTTCGAGTCGAATCCATCGACGCTGCCTCCGCCAGCCCGACCACAACAACAGATTCCAGAGCGCACACCGGACCCTTTACCCGAGCCCTCCTTCAGCCGTCTCGAGCCTGCGCGAGAGCGCCCGATCATCGATCAGCCTTCACCGCCAATACCGGAAGCCACCCGAGTCATCGAACCCTCCAATGAACCTGAACCCGTGCCGGAGAAGCCGCGGCAACGCATGACTCTCGAAGAATACCGGAAACTGCACGGTGAACCGAAGCGGAATCCAAGTCGCCCAACCCCGGCTCAGCCCACCGCTCGCATTGAACTTCCGACGATAAATGCGAACGAAATCGTCCAGTCTTTAGAGGATGCAGCGAGTCAAGTATCCCCCCCTCGCTCATCATCGTCCGATTACGACGCGACCCATGGAAAGCGCGTGCAAAGCTTTTTGAATGGTCTTTGGAAGGTGCCCGACTTGCCAGCACAGAGTCTCACCGTTACGGTGCGTTTTTGGTATGACGCCAGTGGAAAGATCACCGACTACCGGATTGTCGAGCGCTCAGGGCTTCGAGAATTCGACCAGGCAGTAGAGCAGTTTTTCGCGGGATTGTCTTCAATACCGGCTCCGAGCAATCGGCGATCGGGTCAATATGACATCCCCTTCAGCATCCGCTAAATTAGCCGGCCAGCAACCCGACTCGATCAGCTCCCTGAACCCTCGCCATCCACTGGCTGAAGCGTTGAACAAGGATGGTTCCCGTGACATGAAATCTCTTCAAGCAGACCAAAATAAAATAAGGGGTTGAAATCCAATTGAGGGCCGTGATTGTTGCAATCGGCCGGGTCCTATGCATCGGATAACAGGCGAACCCCGTCAGGTCCGGAAGGAAGCAGCGGTAGTCATGGAGTTCGAGTGCCGTAGGGTGCCTGGCCGTTTTTTATTTTTCCTATGGAGACTCGAGGCTATCAGGTCATTGCACGTCGTTGGCGTCCCCAGCAATTCAGCGAATTGGTGGGGCAGGATCATATTATTCAAACGCTCAAAAACGCCATACAGCAGAATCGCATCGCCCATGCCTATCTCTTTGTCGGCCCCCGGGGCACTGGGAAAACGTCGACCGCCCGTCTCTTCGCCAAAGCGCTCAATGCTGAAGGCGGTCCGAACATCGAGCCCTCTAACGCATCCGCGATTTCCCAGGCCATTGTCGAAGGGCGCTGTATGGATGTCATCGAGATCGACGGGGCGTCCAACAACAGTGTCGACGATATCCGCTCCCTCCGCGAAGACTGCCAATACGCGCCGACCGAAGGAAACTTCAAGATTTATATCATCGACGAAGTCCACATGCTGTCACAAGCAGCCTTCAACGCCCTCCTCAAAACCCTCGAAGAGCCTCCGTCTCACGTGAAATTCATCTTCGCCACCACCGAGGCGCACAAGGTCCTACCGACGATAGTATCGCGCTGCCAGCGGCTAGAGTTTCGACCGGTCGCACCAGAGGTGATCCAGGCCAAGCTCAAGGTGATCAGCGATGGGGAAGGGGTCCAGGTCAGTGAGGCAGCCTTGACGGCGATTGCCCGTCTAGCCAACGGAGGCATGCGGGACTCTCAATCGATCCTCGATCAAATGATTTCCTTTTGCGGAAATGATATTTCCGAACAAGACGTCCTCGATGTGTATGGCCTGGCCTCGCCTGAGACGATACTCGGCTTGGCCAAACAGCTCGCTGGAGCCGACTTTTCGGGCATCGTTGCTGCGGTCGATCAGCTAGTCGATTCCGGTCGAGACTTGGTGCGAGCCCTCAACGATCTGGAACACGTCATTCGCGAGGCGCTACTCGACGCCATTCGCCACTCCGGGAAAACCAGTGTGCTCGAAACCGAGGTCAGCTCTGAATCGCTGATGCGGATGCTGGATGCACTGCGCTCGGGAGAATGGGCGGTGCAACGCGGGCTGAGTGATCGAGTGAATTTTGAGGTCACCCTGCTCAAGGCCGCCGAGCAGAGCCGATCGCGGGCCATCGATACCGTGATCAAATCGCTCAAAAGCCTCGCAAACCGCCTTCCCGAAGAAGAAGCCGCGGTCGCAAAAAAAAAATGATTTGATCGCTCCTCAAATTGTCGAGGAACCCAGCGCGGAAGAATCGAGTGCCGCAGAAGCGGCCGCCGATCAACCTCCCATCCCCGAGACACCTCCGGCTCAACCATCAATTTCTCCAGGTGATCAGGCCCTGGAGGACGAATTTCTGAGCGGATCGCCTGAAGCGCCACTGCCCGAGCCGCCAAGTCCGGCCACTCACAGCCAGGAACCGGCCAAGGTCTACACCCCGGAAGAACGCCAGGCCCTCGCCGAAAAAATGCTCCCCCCCGACGTCATCGCCTACCTCAAAGAAGAGTTCCGCGCCGAATTCACCAGTGTCAGAAAAATAGGAGACAAGAAGCTTTACTAGTTGCAGATGAATCGCGAAAGCGTCGTGTGTGCTGGGGCTGCTTGTGTATTGTAATCTGAAATGCCAGGCGCGACAATTTCCCGATCATTATTTGGGTAGCACACTCCGAAAGGTATATTCATAACATCATAAATCGACCACTTGCCGTTTCTAGAGCATTTCCCGCACCTACACCTCCCTCAGTAGTTTGCCTTCATTGTCTATGACGTGTGGGCAACAGATAGTCTCCAGTTCTTTTCGCTCACAACGAAGGTCCTTCATCGCCGCATCCACCAAATCGGATTAGCCAACCCTCGCGATTGAGGTCGTCAGTTTTTAGAATTCTCTGCGACTACAATACTTCACATACGGATAAAACGATTCTTCTCTTAAGCAAGAGAATTGTGGATTTTATTAGTTCGTTGATGTATCAAGAATTTTAATCAGTAGAATCGATTAGATACATGGAATACGCTGAGATCTAAGGTATTTTCCTTCCAGAATATTGCATTACAAGTGATGCGATAAATGGTATCTCCGAATTTTCCATGATGTAGAGCGCCATTTTTCTACTAAATATCGGGAGTCTTCGAACATTAGAGTTACTAAGAAGACGAATTTTTCTTTCAGCTAATGGATAACACTGAATGCAGTCTAGGGAGTCTATTCAAGGAGTCTGTATCTGTCTTTGAGAATATTTGTAATATTTCAGAACAATTTGGTTTAAAGGCGATCTGATCACTTGATTTAGCGCGCAGCCTTAATCGAGTGCATAAGATCCAATTATGCTTGATTGAATGAGACCTCTAAAAATACAGGTAGTATAAGTATTTTATGAATTTTCTTGCATTGGTTTGATGACGAATGTATCCGCCGTAATTATATGAATGTGTTGGCCCCTCCCTGTGCACTGTTTTTGATATTTTTGCCATCTCAACTGATGGCTGGTGAGCCATCAAATGGGCCCCTGATTATGTTAGGTTCAATAAGTGGGTGGATTGTTATCTCCTCGGTTTTGTTGATTCGGAAAAAATCCACCGCAAAGATTACAGAGCCAAAAAAATAGAAACAGCCAAGGAGACTGGTAGCATGAATGTTATCTCTAAAAAAAACCACTCTATTTTAAGAGAGGCCTTCAGAGTAATCGTGGCCATCATTAGCTTCTCTGTCGGTTTGGCAGCCGGTATCGAGATTCCTTATGAGACAGACTTTGAGGATTCAGATGGCATTGCCAGCGGTCAACTTGAGAGTGTTCTCAACTGGACAGTTGATGATGGTCTTTCGGTTTCTGGTGTCACTGATGCCGCTTCTGGAGATCAATCTTTGGAACTTCTACTTGGAGGTGAATTTAGTATCGATTTATTAAATACAGAAGGCTTTGAAGAAGTGGGATGGGTGGATTTCTACATCAAACCCGCGGTTATGTATGAGTCCGAATTACCCGATTTGATTCTGCCTTATCGATCTGCAATTACCGGCTTTGTCGACTCGGGTGACATAGGTAAAGTTTTTGTGATCGACGGAGATGGAGTCGGGAGCGGCTCTTGGATTCCCGCAGATTTCTCTTTCTCGATATCTGAAGAACGGGCGCTTGAGTGGATGCGCCTTACATACCGTTTGGATTTCTTATCAAAAACTTGGGATTTATTTGTCGATGGCGAATTTGCCGAAGCAGATATCGGATTTCTAGATGATGAAGTGAGCAGCATCACCGATTTTACCCTTGGGTCAGATCAAGAGACTCCGACCGGACTTGATTTTTTCTATGTAGGCTTTCTGAATCCTTTATATGGGGATAGTTCCAACGACGGTCTGTCAGATGTATGGCTGGGCGCCCAGGGGCTAGACATTCTGGTCAACCAGCGTTATGGCGACGGGGACGGAGATGGCCTGGACAACCTGACCGAGTATAGGCTCTCGACCCGGGCAGATCTGGCAGACAGCGACGGAGATGGGGTAGACGACGGTCTCGAGGTGGCCAGCAGTCTGGACCCAAACGATCCGGACACGGATGACGACGGAGCGCAGGACGGTATGGAGCTGACGCTGGGGATCGACCCTCTTGATCCGGATACAGACTTTGACGGGGCGCAGGACGGTACGGAAATTACTGCCGGGACCGATCCACTGCTGTTCGATAGCGACGGGGACGGGCTGGCCGATTCACTGGAGCCGGTCTGGGCTCTGGATCCGCTGGTGGCGGACGCATCGCTGGCCAACCTTGCCGAGACCGGCTCCAGTTCGGGCATCTTTGAATGGGCTCAAAGCTTCGGTGCCGAAGAAGGCTTTGCCGATGGGGCCCTGGACAGTCAGCAAGGCTGGTTGGCTCTGGGCGATGTGATTGTGGTGGCCGGGCAAGTCGAGGCGACGGATTCGCTGACTGAGGACGCCTCCTTCGAACGCCTTTTCGGGATCGGTGAGCATCGTCAGATCTGGATTAGCTTTCGGGCAAAGCTGCATGCCGGCGGATTACCGGACCTGACGACATTGGCGGAGCCGGCCGTGGCGGTCTGGGGTGCGGACAGCCCCGGCAGCATCTCTGTTTGGGACGAGGCATCCCAGCAGTGGGCCGGGTATGACTGCCCTGCCGATGTGACCGAGTGGAACGACTACGCCCTCCATCTGGATTACGTAGCGCAGGAATGGCTGCTCACTCAGAACGGCGTGCTGATTGCAGGCGAGTTGCCTTTCCGTGACGATGACCTGATCGTCTTCTCCCGCTTCAAGGCCCTGCAGGGCAGCGTTGCGGGAGGCGATCCCGCTTCCGCGCGAGCGGTGGCTTCCTTCGATGACTTCGTCTTCTCCACCGCCGAGCCGGAAGGCCTTGATTACGACGGCGACGGCGTGGCGAACACGACCGAGAGCCAGCTTGGTTCCGATCCCCTCTCCGCCGACAGCGACGGGGACGGCATCGACGACGGATATGAATACCTCCATGGACTCGACCTGCTCGCAGATGATGCAGAAGAAGATAACGATGGCGATGGCATCAGCAATCTCGATGAGTATACCTTTGGCCTGAATCCGCAGCTTTCGGATATTGATGGTGCAGACGGCATCGTACGTCGCGACGCCTGGACCGGAATTGGAGGCGATGCGGTTATGGAGCTTACGGAACTTTCGGATTTCCCCTTGAATCCAGATGAGCGCCGACTCGCGGATGCCCTCGATTTTCGACAGGCGACGAATTTTGGAGATAACTATGGGCAACGCCTCTACGGCCTTATCATTGCACCTGAAACCGCCGATTACACTTTCTGGATCGCCGGTGACCATAGCTGCGAGCTTTGGCTGAGCACGGATGAGAGCCCGTCCAATCGGGAGCGAATTGCTCATCTGGAGACCAAGGTTGTTTATCGGGAATGGGCAGTTGCGACGACCCAACGTTCTGCACCCATTGCATTGGAAGCGGGGCAGGCATACTAC
>JBCCBL010000115.1:0-8506 GCA_039034055.1 Verrucomicrobiota bacterium
CGATTATGAAGCCATCAAAAAATCGGTCGAATCTACCCGAGAGTCTCTCGCGGAAAAAAACATTTCGTTCGATCGCGCGCTTCACGGACAGAAAACAAGCAAACACCGCAAGCAGCGGGCTCCTCAGCAAAAGAAGAAGCGCAAGAAGTGAGCGCGGCTTTTTGAAAATCTGGAAATGCGGGGCCTGAGTCAGGAATGGCTCACATCAAATCCGGGCGTGACTCACCGATTCGCTTAACGAGGGTTTTGATGTTCTGGGTCTGGTCTTTTTTGCAAATCAGGGTCGCATCTGGCGTCTGAACGACAATCAGATCATCCACCCCCAAGAGCGAAATCGTATGACCCTCGTCGGCGCACACAATGTTGTTGCCCGCATTTTCAACAAAGACATCTCCCCTTAGGGTATTCCCTGAATCATCCTGAGGAAAGTGCCGCTCGAGTGCGGTCCACTCGCCGACGTCATCCCAGTCGAAGGTAGCCGCAAGACACACCACATGCGGAGCTTTTTCCAAGATCGCATAGTCCACCGAAATTTTCTCAAGCTTTGGATAGTGTTCGCCCATCGAAGCCGCCAGACCCATCCCCGAGTCGAGATCCGCCTCGATTCCCTGGACTTGTTCGTAGAGGTCCGGGGTGAATTCTCGGATCAAGCCCTCAATGGTGCTGACGGACCAGAGGAACATTCCGGCATTCCAAAGATATTCTCCCGAAGCTAAATAAGCCTCTGCGGTCTCAAAATCAGGCTTCTCAACGAAGCGTTTTACCGAGTAGACCGGCATGCCTTTGTCCGCTTCCTGGGTACTGCCGCGATGGATATATCCATACCCGGTTGCCGGATGCGTCGGGCTGATTCCGACGGTCGCAATGACTGAGCTAGTCGCCGCCGCGGCGAAGCAAGCATCGATCACCTTCGCGAAGTTCTCTGCATCATGAATCGCCGCATCCGCCGGGAGCATCGCGAAGGTGGCATCCGGTGATTCACGTTTAACCAAAAGGGTGGCGAGGGCCACCGCCGCGGCGGTATCGCGTCCGATCGGTTCGCCGATCACCCGTTCGGGGAGCAGCTGGGGACAGACTTCGAGGACTGCGTCACGCTGTTCGATATTGGTGATCACAAAAACATTTTCGGCTGGGATGTCTTTTGGCAGACGCTCCACAGTTTGCGTAATCATCGCTTTATCCCCCACAATGGGCAGGAGTTGTTTCGGGCGCGCCAATCGACTTTGCGGCCAAAAGCGTTCCCCTTTGCCACCTGCCATGATCACTACGAATTTGTCCGACATATCACGCATGCCATAGGGCAGCGGCGGAAATGTCCAAGGCTTTAAATGAAAATCTTTTGGCAAGCTGGCGTGACAAAACCCTTCGAAAGGGTTGATCTAGTGGCGGATAGAAAATCGCCTCTCCAATGGACCTGACACCCAAAGAACTCGCCCGATATAGCCGCCATTTGCGCCTAAATCGTTTTGGCAAAGAAGCTCAAGAACGGCTCAAAGGATCGAGCGCGTTGATCGTGGGCTTAGGAGGCTTGGGCAGCCCCGCCGCTCTCTACCTAGCAGCCGCTGGCGTCGGCCGCTTAGGATTGGCTGATTTTGATACGGTCGCCGAACACAATCTCCAGAGACAAATCCTCCACGACACCCCCAGTGTTGGTGAGACCAAATGGTCATCTGCCAAAGAGCGCCTCAACCGGATCAATCCACACGTCACCCTGGAAGAGCATCCCGAGGGAATCACTGTAGAAAACGCCCTCTCAATATTTTCCCGATATGACATCATTGTCGATGGCTCCGATAACTTTCCAACTCGATACTTGAATAATGACGCCGCGGTCTTGGCAGGAAAGCCCTTGGTATATGGCAGCGTATTTCAATTTGACGGGCAGGTGGCTCTTTTTGATCCAGCCCGCGGGGGAGCCTGCTATCGCTGCTTGTTTCCAGAGCCTCCAGAACCCGAAACGATCCCGAATTGCGATGAAGCCGGAGTCCTAGGAGCCCTCTGTGGGGTGGTCGGCAGCCTTCAGGCCCTTGAGGCAATCAAGTACCTCGGCGGAGTTTCGGAACCCTCCGCCGGCTCGACCCAGCTACTCCTCCTCGACAGTTGGGGAACGCAGTTCGACCAGATTCAAATATCGAAAAATCCTGAATGTCCGGTGTGTGCGAAAGGGGGACGTATTCAGCGGCTCAGGTCCGAGGAATACGAATTCACTTGCGCTGTGGAAAGCCCCGCGACAAGCGTTGCGCACATGAATGCATCTATCGAAAATCCCCCATTAGAAA
Organism: Verrucomicrobiota bacterium; assembly: GCA_039034055.1. Taxonomy (GTDB): domain Bacteria; phylum Verrucomicrobiota; class Verrucomicrobiia; order Opitutales; family JABSRG01; genus JBCCBL01. Next base: position 2,280 of record JBCCBL010000115.1, read on the forward strand.
TCGACATTCGCACCGCCAAGGATTGGTTGGAAGCGGAGGGTGAATCGGTGGTTTTAGTCGACGTGCGCGAACCTTTTGAGGTGGAAATCTGCCAAATCGATGGAAGCCTGACGATTCCGATGGGACAGGTCCCGGAGCGATTAAGTGACTTCTCTTCAGACAAAACCTATGTGATCCAGTGTCACCACGGTAGCCGCAGCCTTCAAGTCACCGAATTTTTGCGCCATCAAGGTTTCTCGAAGGTCACCAATATGGCTGGTGGGATCGATGCCTGGGCCGCCGAACTGGAGCCCTCAATGGCTCGCTACTGATTCGCGAAATTGGATCCGATAAACCCTGTAGAACCGCCCGAAGAGCTTCCCATCCTCTATCAGGACGAGACCTTTGTCGCCGTCCATAAGCCATCAGGCTTGCTGGTGCACCGAAGCCCTCTGGCCCGCGATGCCGACACTGCGGCACTGCAAATAGTCCGCGATCAACTACAGATGCATATCTACCCGATTCACCGTCTGGATCGCCCGACTTCGGGGATTCTCCTGTTTGCGCTCAGCACCGAATCCGCTGCCGCCATCTATGAGCAACTCAGCGAACGGACGGCACAGAAGGAATATTGGGCACTGGTCCGAGGATGGGTGATGGACCCCATGGAGATCGATAGCGAACTCGATAAGAACCAAGTCTATCCGCAGCCCGGAAAGGAAAAGGAAACGAAACTACAGGAAGCGCTCACTCAAGTTGAGCCGATCCAGCGGGTCGAGCTTCAGCAGCCAGTAGGCAAGTATGAAACCGCGCGCTACACCCTGGTGAAAGTCTTTCCGAAAACGGGACGGACCCATCAAATCCGCAGGCACCTGACCCGAGAGAATCACCCCTTGATTGGCGACACGCGATACGGAGATGGGGCCCACAATCAGTTTTTTCGAGAATCCTACGGCTGCAAGCGCCTCATGTTGGCAGCACGCAGCCTTCGCTTCAATCACCCGACCAGCGGCCATGAATTATATATTGAATGTCCGCTCGCCGAAGATATGGATGCCCTTTTGAAACAGCTATGGCCGGATGGTGTCTCGGCTCCCTCAGATGCTTAAATCTATCCTCATATCCGCAGTGGCGGTGACTTTTTTAGGAGCCGAGCCACAGCTTAAGGACCTCGAGCCCGAAGGCTCGATGGCAGACCGGCGCCTGTTTTCCATTGTAAAACGTCAGCAATCACTGATGGAGCGAGTGGCTCGAACTGCCGGGGAAGATGGCACGGTAAATCCAGATCTGGAGCGACAGATCTCGCAACAATCGCAAGAATGGCAGAGCTATATCGCCGACAATCCCGAAGACATTGAGGCGCGCATCCTCTATGGAAAATACCTCAGAACCTTTGGCCAAAACGAATCGGCGGCGGAGCAATTCATACAGGCAGACCGTTTGGACGACTCCATTCCCGTGGTGAAGCAGCAGATTGGGAATTACATGGCGGAAAACGGCTTATACACAGAAGCGCTCGCTTGGTTTCTTCAAGCAATCTCCCTCGCTCCCAAAGAAGCGCGCTATCACTTCCAGGCTGGCGAACTCCTGTATCGCTACCGATGGCAGTTCATCGAAGACGGTTCTTTCACCCGCGAGGCGCTTGATGCCGAAATCCTCACAGCCTTCGGCCAGGCTGCATTTTTGGCCCCGGAGGATTTTGCGATGCAATTGCGCTATGGTGAGAGTTTTTACGACATCAAGGTCCCCAAGTGGCATCTGGCTCTGAATGTGTTTCAACAGACCCTTCCACTCGCCCGAAATGAAGTTGAGACTCAGGCAGTGAGGCTGCACTTAGCTCGCATTCACATGCACTTGCGGAACAAGGACGAAGCGAAAAATAACCTCGCTCAAGTGACACTGCCCGCCTACTCCGCGACCAAAGCCCAAGTCGCGGCAGCCCTCGGAGAGTAGTTTTCGGTACCTCTGATTCTGCGGACCAATGGTTCGGATCAAAGCGCCTGATTTTTTTGAATATCCGGAGCAGAGGGCGGCTCAGGAGTTCGCAAGTAAATGGGATCCGACCAACATGAAAAAAATCCCGGCGGCTAGAGTAATCGGCGTGAGGACCCAAATCGTGACAAGCGACCCGACCTGCGCCCACCGCGACGGGATTGGTGGCTCAGAAGGCTTTTCTGGATTGATACCCATGAGCGGATTCAGCCAACCGCCGATTTTGCGGACAATCCCGTAGAGCAAAATGGAGCAACCCAAAGTGAGGGCCAGGTGGACGAAAAACGTAAGCTCGGCTGAGCGATTCCATTGGAAAAGTCCCAGTGCAATCGCTTGTTGCACGGGCAAGTGTAAGATGTAGATCGGAAAAATAGCCGCGTTCATTTTGGAAAAAACCGTGTTTGGCCGGTTTAGGTATCGATAACCAAGTCCGAGAAAGGCGATCATCCAAGTGGCCGATTCCAGGGCCGTGATTCCAGGGTGACCGCCTAGATACGGAATCGCCTCCATGCGCAGCAAATATAGGAATCCTCCAATGACTACAGCTAGAGGGGCAAGCGAACGTACCGAATTCCAAAAAATCTCCCCGAGATAGATGAACCCATAACCAGCAAGGAAACACACAAATCCATACCAATACCGATTGTAAAAAGCACTGAAGAATTCAGGCTCGAAGAGGACAGACTCCAGAGCTAGCGGAACCGCGAATAGTGGCCATAGGACCCAAGGACAATGCCGCTTGAGCCATCCCGCCGCGCGGTTGTTCGGATGTCTCTTCAGATACGCAATTAGCGGCAGGCTCAAGAAGACATAAGAGACGAGAAATAAAACATACCATAGATGAGCCGGGTGCGGCAGGTAAATGAGAGGCTCTCCCACTGACATTAGATAAAACAAAAACAGCAGTGGGCACAGGCACAGACAGCCGAAGAACAACGGGGGCTCCAGCCGGATAATCCGATCAATGAGGATCTCTTTGATGGATCGACGCCTCGCGATGAAGCCTAGCGAAATACCTGATATTACGAAGAGAATCGGGATGCGCCAAATGTTGAGCCATTCCCCCAAAAACCAATAATCCGCTAAGCTCTCTTTATATTGCACGAACCAGACCTCAGGCGCGAAGGGCTGGTATGCGACAAAGACGTGGTAGACGATCAGCAAAAACAAGGCGATCACCCGCAGGGCATCAATCTCGTGAAAGCGTTTCTGGGTTCCTTCGGCCATCCTCAACCGATTCCATAGCAGCCAAGAATCTGGAATACAACTCCCCTTAGGCCACCTGATTGTGATCTAGACTTGCACCGGTGTTCAAAGCGTTCATTTTGGAATGAACGCCGTATGAGTGAAGCAGAACCCAGCCGATTGGCGTCATGGCGCCAGTCCGTCATTGATTTCTTCGTAAGGGCAGCAGACCTGTTGGGGATGCCACGTTCTTACGGCGAGATCTATGGGCTGCTTTATTCCTCGGAGACCCCGCTGCAGTTGAGTGAAGTGGTGGAACTTTTAGGCATTTCGAAAGGCTCGGCGAGCCAGGGGTTGCGGGCTTTGCGGCAATTTGGAGCGGTTAAAACGGTCTTTGTCCCCGGTGAACGCCGCGATTATTATGAGGCAGAACTTCATCTCAAGCGGATGGCGTCCGGTTTTCTAAGAGATCAGATCAACCCTCATTTGGAGAGTGGAGCGGAGCGGATTGGCCACATTACCAAACTCTTGGAAAACGAAAAGGAGACTTTGCAGGATCCTGAGGCGATGCTGTCGAAGGTAGAGAAATTAGAATCGTGGCATAAACGAGCGCGCCAATTGATACCCTTGATTCTTAAGATTGCCGGAGGATAATGTGAGCGCGCTTGCTTTTCACCCAATACTCCGTGTTCTCAGCAAGGATGCAGCTCACCCTTAAATATTTCGCAATCTTGCGGGAGCAGCGTGGCCTCAGTGAAGAGGTGATCGAAACCGAATTGGCAACGGCAGCTGAAGTCTACCGTGAGCTTAAAGATACCCACGGCTTTTCATTGAATTCAAACCAACTCCGAATTGCCGTAAACGACCAGTTTGTCGCTTCGGATACGATCCTCAAGTCGGGGGATACTCTGGTCTTCATCCCGCCAGTTGCAGGGGGCTGAGCCGCTATGTTTTGTATCCAGCCCAGTCCTATTCAGATTGAAAAGCTGCGTGCCCAGTGCCTGGCAGATCGAGCCGGTGCCTACACATCGTTCGAGGGTTGGGTGCGCGATTTGAATGAGGGCCAGAAAGTAAATAGCCTGGAGTATGAAGCCTATCAGGTGCTCGCGGAGAAAGAAGGGACAAGCATATTGGCGGAGGCTCGTGAACGCTGGGATATCCTGTCTGCAGTCGCCGAACATCGCGTCGGCCACCTAGCGATTGGAGACTGCGCCATCTATGTCGGCGTCTCAAGTCAGCACCGGGCCGCGGCTTTCGAAGCGTGCCGCTACATTGTTGATTCGGTGAAAGACCGCGTGCCGATCTGGAAAAAAGAGCACTATACATCAGGTTCAACAGAATGGATCAATTGTCATAAGACGATTGAGTCCGGTTGAGGGCGATAAAAGGATGAAAGCTTCTGTTTGAAATGATGAGTTCATCCAGGGATTCGGGTCGTTTGAGTCCTAGAGGGGTCTACAGCGCATTGAAATTATACGGTCGGGTATGTTTATGCGTTCTTTTTGCTTTCAAAGGATCAACGCGTTGACCACTGTCTGCGGTCTTATGTCAGACGAACTTTCAGACATTGGTCTCATCGGACTTGCTGTGATGGGGCAGAACTTGGCCCTTAACATCGCCGACCACGGTTTCAAGATCTCGGTTTTCAATCGCACCGCTTCGAAGACAGAAGCGTTTGTTTCGAAGAATCCGGATACGCCTGGTGGCTTAGTTGGCTTCCCAGAGCTTAAGGATTTTATCCAATCTCTGAAGCGCCCGCGTAAAATAATTATCTTGGTGAAAGCCGGCGCAGCCACCGATGCAACTATCGATGGCCTCCTGCCATTTGTTGAAGAAGGCGACATCATCATCGATGGTGGAAATGCGCGCTGGGACGACACCATTCGTCGCGAAAAGGATCTGAAAGCGAAAGGCTTTCGTTTCGTCGGATCCGGCGTTTCCGGTGGAGAAGAAGGTGCTCGATTTGGTCCGTCTTTGATGCCGGGTGGTGAGTTCGAAGCGTGGCAAGAACTGGAGCCGATCTGGAAGGCAATCGCGGCTAAGGTAGACCCGGATACGGGCAAGCCTCTTGAAGGCGCGGAGCCCGGAAAACCGGTCGAAGGTGGAGTGTCCTGCACGACCTACATCGGCGAAAACGGGGCCGGCCATTACGTAAAGATGGTCCACAATGGCATTGAATACGGTGATATGCAGATGATCTGTGAAGCGTATGACATCATGCAGACGGTCCTCGGCTCCTCACCGGCTGAAATGGGTGACGTCTTTGAAGAGTGGAACAAAGGGGATTTGGATTCATTCCTTATCGAAATCACCGCGGATATTTTGAAACAAAGTGACCCGGTTACTGGCAAGCCATTCGTCGACATCGTCCTCGACACGGCAGGTCAAAAGGGCACCGGGAAGTGGACTTCGGTCAATGCCCTTGACATGGGGGTTCCCGCTCCGACCGTTGCCGAGGCGGTATTTGCGCGCTGCCTATCAGCGGTCAAGGAAGAGCGTGTAGCGGCTGAAAAAATCCTCAAAGGACCCGAGGCTCCTGCATATACCGGCGATAAGGAGGAATTCATCGCTGCGGTGCGCGATGCACTCTACTGCTCAAAGATTTGCTCCTATGCTCAAGGGTTTCAACTGATGCGTGAAGCTCAAAACGAATATGATTGGAAGCTCAATTTCGGCGAAATTGCGCAGATTTTCCGAGGTGGCTGCATTATCCGCGCAGGCTTCTTGCAAAAGATCACCGAGGCCTACGCCCTGGATCCCGATCTCGCAAATCTACTGCTCGACCCTTATTTCAACGAGGCGATTCAAAAAGGTCAGGCGGCCTGGCGTAAGGTCGTTGCAACAGCAACTGAATACGGAATTTCCATCCCAACATTCTCCAGCGCGCTTTCTTACTATGATGGCTACCGCTCGAGCCGTTTGCCGCAGAACCTCTTGCAAGCTCAGCGAGACTACTTTGGGGCGCACACATACGAGCGCGTCGACGAAGCCCGCGGCAAGTTCTTCCATATCGATTGGCCCGATCCGACACGTCCGCAACTGGACGCCTAATTCAACGGTCCAATCTTTAA
>JBCCBL010000116.1:0-8455 GCA_039034055.1 Verrucomicrobiota bacterium
CGGGGACTACTCGGTGTGGTTCTCGATGGGCAATACTTTCCGCAGAGCCAAACCGGTAAGAGGCCAATCGGTGTCCGCATTTCGGAGGTTCAGCCAGGGCTCGCAGCGGATCGGGCCGACCTCTATCCAGGAGATATCGTCCTCTCAGTAAATGATCAAAATGTCTCCAGCGTCCGCGAGCTTCAAGTGGCGATTGCGAGCAAAAAACCAGGGAGCCAAATCACTTTGACCATTTCTCGAAGCCAGGAAGTGTTTATGCGCGATGTAATCCTCGGCGACTGGTTCGATTTCCTGGTCCGCACGCCGATCTTCGGACCGTTCATAACCGACGTCGGCCTAAGGCCCCTTGGGGAACGTGAAAGGGCCATCCTGAAGATCCCCGAAAAGGTCAATGGAATCCTCGTGGAACACATTTCTGACCGCTCTCTTTATCAATTTGTGTTCCGCGAAGGGGTGATTATCACCGCGATCAATGGGGTGGATGTCATGAGCCTATCTCAAGTGCCCGGGGCCCTAAAGGAAGAGGGGAATGAGTTCCAATACTATTTTGACGGAAGATACGGCAGTTTCTCTTTGCTAAAAGAATGAGAAATTTCGGCGTGTAGGCTGAAATACATTGATTCTAATTCGCAGTTTCTGTCGAAGTGCCAGAACTCTGATCGGTCGACTCCTTCAGGAGTAAATAATTATAGACTAACATGTATGCCAAGATCGCAACTACGATCCACCTCACCTTGATCACAAAAGGTTTTTTGTCATTTGTTCTTGAGTCAGGATTCACAGAATCGGCCATTTGCGAAGATGTTTGAAAGTTCCTCTAAATAAGTAAAGACAACAGATCGTCTCTCTACCGCCAAAGTTACCTAAATCTGGATGTTGAACCCCTCACAAGTAGGATTTGAAGGCTTACTACGCCTACACCCCTGGCCCTCTGCGATTATAAGCAGTTGTGGGGAGTATCAGTATGTCAATGGAGCGTTTTCCCAGCTTATTGGCATATCTGAACTGCAACTGTTGGGACAATATGCTGGTGAATCGATCAAGCTGGAGAATAGTTCAATCCCATTCCACGAATTCTTGAAGAACCTGCCGTACGATCGCGCATGGCACGACACAGTGCAAGTATTGGATAACGGAAAGTGGGCATCCACTACCTTCGCGATACAACGGGATCCCGACAATGAGCATCGGATCTATATCTATTCTACGGATGCTCCAGTTGTGAACGGTCGGCGCATCATGACGAAGAATAGTGAACTTCATATTTTGCAGATCCTGATGGATAACTCCCTGGATTACGTCTTTTTCAAAGACACACGGGGTAGGTATGTGATGACCAATCGAGCTTTTCGGGAATTCCTAAACGTGCCCTACGAAGGCTACGAAATCGGACGAGGCCCTGCGGATTTCGCGGACGCTGAAACTGCAAGACAATCGGACCGTGACGACCGCGAAACACTTTCCTCAGGCCGACCCTTAGTGAATCGTCTGATCCGACACTACACGAAGGATCGATCGCGTCGATGGTTGCAGGCTACCAAGGTCCCCGTGTACGACAGCAGGGGTGTAGCACTGGGAATCGTGTGCATCGCTCGGGATGTTACCCAGGAAAAGGAGCGCGAAGAAGCTCTGGTAAGAGCCAGGCAGAATGCTGAGCGAGCTAACAAGGCCAAATCACAATTCCTGGCGAATATGAGCCATGAAATTAGAACGCCTTTGAACGGAATCATCGGGATGGCCGAACTCTGCCGAGATCATAGCATCGACCGCGAGCAGTCGGGCTATGTTGAAACCATTCTGATGTGTGGCTCCACTTTGCTTGCTTTGGTGAATGATGTTCTCGACTTCTCTAAGATCGAAGCGGGGCTCTTCACTTTGGATAATAGCGAATTTAACCTGACAACCGCTCTGGAGGATACCGTTGGAACTTTTCACATTCAGGCGAGGAATGCCGGAGTCGAATTGATCACACGGATTCAGCCGTCTGTCCCTGATTTATTCTTGGGGGATGAAAAACGCTTCAAACAGATCATCTATAATATTGTGGGGAATGCCCTTAAATTCACCCATCAAGGCGTAATCTGCGTGGAGTTAGTCGAGATTGAATCAGGACCCCAATTGAGTCGTCTGCGCATGACGGTGCACGATTCCGGGATTGGCATTCCGACCTCTCACCAAGCCGATATTTTCGACACTTTCACTCAGGTTGATATGACGACGACGCGCGAATTCGGGGGAACCGGGCTCGGACTCTCCATTTGTCGCGAAATCGTCCATCACATGGGGGGACAGATTTATGTATCTTCAGAAGTGGGTGAGGGGAGCACTTTCGCCGTTTACCTAGACCTTGAAAAGTCTTCTCGGACTGTCGGAACCTGGTCTCAAGACTTAGAGGAATTTGTTGGGTTAAACGTTTTGATTGCCGAGCCTTCCGATTTGGTCTCTGGAATGGTCGAGGATACGGTAGTCCATTATGGATTCACCCCTCGAATCGCATCGTCGCCCGATCACCTCGAAGCGATGCTGAGGGCTGACCCGCCACGCTACGGATCGACGGGATTGCTGATCGCGAATCATGACTGGCTCGCAGATATTCATCAAAAGAACCCAGAAGACCGGACTTTCCTCGCAAAGATCGCTATGTTACCGACCATTTCTATATGTGAGGAACCCTCCTATTCGCGCAAAGGTCACCTGAATACGCATGCGACTCGGGAGATTAGTCTGACCAAACCTCTCCGTCGAGCCGACTTACTAAACTCGGTCAGAATTGTTCTCAAAGAATCCAAGACGCGGGAAGTGAAAACTGGGATTATCGACCATTACACTGGCCCGATCTCTCCTCGATCATTTCATAACGTAAATGCCGCTGAAAAAAATCCTCTACGGAAACCGTCAGATCCGATGTACCGAATCCTTTTAGTCGAGGATAACGGTATCAACCAGCAGGTAGCGCTAAAACGAATTGAGCGCCTAGGTTTCGAGGTGAAACTGGCTGAAAACGGAGAGCGAGCCCTCGCAGAATTCCGCACCAATGCCTACGATGCGGTTATGATGGATGTGCAAATGCCGGTCATGGATGGCTTTGAAGCGACCCGGAGGATTCGAGAGCTGGAAAAAGATCAACCCACTCGCACCCCGATTATCGCGATGACCGCGCGAGCCCTCCAAGGGGATCGTGAACGCTGCCTTGAGTCAGGCATGGACTACTATTTGGCTAAGCCTTTCCGCGCTGCAATTTTCGAAAAGATGCTCGAAGACCATCACCTGCTGGAAATCATGGCAGAGAATCGAAAAGTTTGGGCTCAACCTCATCCCGATGGTGATGAATCCGTCTACATGGAAAGCAAAATAGCGGAAACCTATGGCCGTCTTGAAGCGGCGGATCAAGAAGGATTCCGAGACGCCGCCGACATATTTACAACCGCAGCCTCGGACGAAAAGCGGAGTCTCGACCGATTATTTTTTGCAGAGGACTATCTCGGGATACACCAAAAAGCTCATGCACTGAAGGGTGTTATCTCTATTTTTGGAGCATCTCCGATGGTTGATCTCTTGCAAAAGATTGAAATTTTGGCATCTGAGAAGGACTTGTCTGGACTGAAATCAGCGTTCAATGAATTTTGGACGCTCTATCAGGAGCTAGAAGAAATCCTCAAACTGTATGTCATCACAAATTCGTAACATCGCGATCATCGCTCATGTAGACCATGGTAAAACGACCCTGGTGGATCAATTACTACGCCAAAGTGGCAATTTTCGCGAAAACCAGCAGATAGCCGAACGTGCCATGGATTCCATGGATTTAGAGCGTGAAAAAGGCATCACAATCAAAGCCAAAAATACCTCCATTTCTTATGAAGGTAATACTATTAACATTGTCGATACACCCGGACACGCAGATTTTGGCGGTGAGGTTGAGCGAGTGATGAAGATGGTCGATGGAGTCCTCTTGTTGGTCGACGCGTATGATGGTCCGCAAGCCCAGACCCGTTTTGTTCTTCGCAAAGCGCTACAAGAAGGCCTGCGTCCGGTCGTAGTCATCAACAAAATTGATCGCGAGAATAGTGATCCAGACTCTGTTCATGACAAGGTCCTAGAACTCTTTCTTGAGCTTGAAGCAAGCGACGAACAATTCAACGCACCTTTCGTATATGCTTCGGCCAAAAATGGATTTGCGACGCTTTCGTTAGAGGATCCGCGAGTGGATATGAAACCACTCTACAAAACGATTTTGGATCATTGCCCGGCCCCGGAAGCTTATCCTGAAGAACCCTTTCGCATGCTCGTCAGCAATATTGATTGGGATAAATATGTGGGTAGGGTGGCTGTCGGAAAAATTCTTTCGGGAAAGGTTGAGGCTGGCAAATGGTTCTACCGAATTCGCGAGGACGGATCTCGAGAGCGTGGCAAAGTCACGAAAATCTTCGAATATGCGGGGACGGGAACAACGCGGGAATCGGAAGCGGGCGTAGCTGGCAATATTGTCGGTATTTCTGGATGGGAAAGCGTCCAGATTGGGGAAACGGTTGCCCTCGAAGAGACACAAGAAGCTCTACCCTTTGTCGCAATTGATCCTCCGACCATTCAGATGCAATTTGCCGTCAATGACGGCCCCCTTGCCGGTACTGAGGGCAAACTTGTAACCTCGCGGCAAATACGAGATCGCCTGGAACAGGAAGCAAAGATGAACGTATCATTGCAAATTACCGATTCAGCCGAATCTACCGTTTTCAATGTAGCGGCTCGCGGAGCGATGCAGATTGCGGTCCTTGTAGAAACGATGCGTCGTGAAGGGTTTGAGTTATTGGTTTCCCGGCCTTCGGTCATCACCAAAAAAGAGGGCGAAGGCCCTACCTTAGAGCCATATGAAACGGCCTGGATCGAAGTCGATGAACAAGATGTTGGCGGTGTCATGAAGAGTTTGGCAAATCGCCGTGGCAAAATTGAAAATATGGAACCACACGCTGGAGGCACAACGATCGAAGCAAGCATCCCGACCCGAGGATTGATTGGCTTTGAGTTCGAGTTGGTCAATATGACTTCTGGTCGCGGGGTGTGTTCTCATCTATTTAAGGAATACGGTGAATGGGCGGGTGCCTTAGCAACCCGCCACACCGGCACCCTGGTCTCTACCGAACAGGGAATGGCTACAGGATATTCGTTGATGGCTTTAGAGGACCGAGGGCGGCTTTTCGTGAAACCGGGAGAAACGGTTTATTCCGGCCAGATTGTTGGAGAAAACCCACGCACTGATGACATGCCTGTCAACCCGACCAAGGCAAAACAACTTACCAACGTCCGTGCTGCTGGTAGCGATAAAAATGTCATGCTCGCCCCGCCCATTGTCTTCGATTTAGAACGTGCCATCGAGTACATCGAACCCGATGAGTTTGTCGAAGCGACTCCTGAAAGCCTACGTCTTCGCAAAAAGATTCTAGATCCAAACGTCCGGCAACGCGCCAAGAAACGGGAACAGGCGCTTTCAGATTAAGGCGTGAATTGCCTCGCATGAGCGACGAATATTCCGAGGGATCCCGCACCTGTATACACTGTGGTGCCAAGATCCCTCGTGAGGTTCGCGGCAAATTTTGCTGCTCTGGTTGCTCTCATGTCTATCGACTGATCCATGAGGCGGGACTTGAGAAATATTACGATTATCGTGATGAAATCATCGAACCAGTAGGCACGCGGGCCTTTCTAGAGCGAGACTTCGCCGAACTCAGAGACTGGCAAAAATCCCATGAACTCGATCAGACCTCCGAAATTGTCGAGGGGGAACTGAGTCTCCAGGGGATCTCATGTGCCGGCTGTGTTTGGCTAGTTGAGCGCATTTTTCAAAGGCAGGGTGGAGCGATTAAAATTCAAATCGAAGCGAATACGGGATATGTGCTGATTCGCTGGCAAAAGGGCTTATTCAAAATGGACAAGATGGCGCGCGAAGCAGCCCGATTTGCCTATATTTTTGAATACCCGAAGGCCCTAAATAAAGCGAACACGGAAAGCCTGTCGACGCGGCTTAAGCTCTGCGCCGCCTTCATGATCGGCGAATTGCTGTTTACCCATTTTGGGTATTCGGAAACAGGGAATGAAGTTTCAACGATTCAATTGTTTGATTTACTAAAAGTTCTCTGTGCCTGCTTGAGTTTTTTTGTGGGCGCTAACTATTTTATTCGAAGAGCTTGGCGCAGTCTGAGATTGCGCGAGTTACCCCTTGATTTACCAATTGGTTTGGCCCTTATTCTGGGATTTTTTGGAGCGAATGTTGGAAGATTTCTTGGAGAATCGACACAGTTTCAATTCGAGTTCTACTCAGTGTTTGTATTTTTGATACTGGGTGTGCATTGGGGACAGGAATGTTATTTAGGGCATTTTCAAGATCGTAGAAAGGATCCATTCTCGAAGACTGCCAAAATACTGTCTCAAGAGGCCTCATTACATGAAATTGGCCCAGATACGGTGACTGAGATTCGCCCGGGAGACATTTTGCCGGTGGAAGCGTTGCTTGAATCCGAAGGCGGTGAATTGAGCCACGATTGGTTGAGCGGCGAATCTGAACCAATCCGTTATGAGAGTGGAGAACGGGTCCCCGCGGGTGCACGGAATCAGACTGATGGAAGCCTTCAATTTCGAACCCTAGAAGGATGGAAGGATTCCATTCTAAGGAGATTCTTTGATCCTCAGATCAAAATGTCTGCGCAGAATACTATGATGGATCGATTCCTGAAATATCAACTGCTGGCCATCTTTCTGAGCGCGTCCTTGGGAGGAATCCTATGGGCCGTTTTCGGAGACTGGAATCACTCTAGTGAGGTCATGATGGCGATGCTGATTGTTGCAAGCCCGACTGCGATTGGGATGGCATGGTCCAAGATCGTCGAAGGATGCCAGCGATCTTTGCAAGATCAGGGTATTTTCATTAATAGATCGAATTTTTTCGAAGCCTTGGGAGAAATTCGGAACCTGATCGTCGATCTAGAAGGAATCGAATGGCTCTTCCGGCCTCGACTTTTAAACACCAGCGAGCTTTCCAATCTTGATGGAGTGGCGAAGGCAGAATTGCTGGGCCTTTTGATGAAAATATCCAACCCGCTAGCCGATTCCCTTCGTCGACAACTTCAAGAGGAATCATTACCTCCAATAATACTGGAGAACTATCGCAAAATCTCTGAAAATAATTTTTCGGCTTTAGTCGCGGAGCGAGAGGTGTCTCTTGATATTTCGAATGAGTCTGAAGAAATCGTATTTTCGATCAAGGGCGTGGCTGATGTCTGTTTTAAATTTTCGAGTGGGGTGTGTCGTGATTTTTTGGGAAGTCTAGAGGCGATAACACGGCGCGGACTGAATGTGGATATCCTCGGTGGCGACCGATCAGAGGAGGCTCGAAAAATGTATCAAGATTTTAATGGTAAAACAGGCCGACGCTGTACGCAGACGCATTCGCCAGAGGCAAAAGCCCGTCTCATCCAAGAAATTGGGCCGAAGGAAACCATGATGATTGGAGATGGCGTTAGTGCCTCATTAGCCTTTAAAACAGCTGGAGTGCAAGGCGCAGCAATACAAGATTTGGGCCGTGTCCCACAAGACGTTGCATTTTATTTTTCAGGTCGAGGATTAGGTGGGATCAAGAGCCTTTTTGAAACGGTCGATGCTATGAACCGTATTCGCAAGTTGATGTTACGCTTCGCCGGTGTGTATGCCCTCATTGCGCTTACTTCGGGTATGTTTGGGATACTCGATCTCTTCGTCGCTGTCATTTTGATGTTGGTGAACTCGATTGTGATGCTGATCACCTTTCGGCGATTTTTCAGTCTCATATGCCGAGACTGATCTGAGGATTTGAAATTCAAGAAGTTCAGGCTAACGTTTTAAAGATGAACATCGATGTTCCGAAAAACGGGAGACCCTTGGTTGCTATGGCAGGGGCCAGCGGCTTTGTTGGCACTCACCTGAGAGCAGCACTCGCCAAGCATTTTAGTTTCCGCGCTTTGACTCGGAGCCCCAACGTCATCAGCCAGGCGCGCACCCATGAACACACTGAATGGACCCATTGCGATCTTTATTCATTGCCTCAACTAACCGAGGCCCTGAAAGGCTGTCGAATTGGTATTTACCTCGTTCATTCGATGGCGCCTTCGAGCCGCCTTGTCCAAGCGAATTTCGCGGATACAGACATCCTCCTGGCTGATAATTTCGCCCGCGCAGCTGAGGCTGCCGGCTTGGATCACATTATCTATCTCGGCGGATTGATGCCTGAAGCAAGTGAGCAAGCGTCCCCACACCTAGCAAGCCGCGAAGAGGTCGAGCGCGTATTGCGTAGTCGTTCCGTCCCGGTAACTGTTTTGCGTGCTGGATTGATCTTTGGCCCGGGAGGTTCCTCATTTTCCATGTTGATCAACTTAGTCGGAAGGCTCCCTTTGATGATCCTTCCCGCATGGACTGAATCGACCACTCA
>JBCCBL010000117.1:0-8337 GCA_039034055.1 Verrucomicrobiota bacterium
CCCTCTGGACGCAGGGTGAAGTCAAATTGAGTCTTTCCTCGATTGAAGTTGTCGTTGACATCGCGGGTGTTTTCGTAGGACTCCGCTGCGGCGACTAAGGCTATTGTGGCTTTTTCCAATATATCGATGTCGTTGTGGGTGAGGTCGATGCGTATGCCGTCGCGCGCTCCTCCAGGTCCCGCTTCAGCCTCAAAAGCGATCTGAGAGATCCCGGGAAGGTCCCCGATCTCATCTCGCCATATATCAATAATTTGGTTGGCATTGAGTTCGGCTTGATCGGGGGGTAGCATTATGATCTCACAGTCGATAAAAGATCCACGTCGTACATTGGTTGATACACCTGCTACGGTTGAATGGAGGTCATGCTCATCGACCATTCGGAGCGTTGCCTGGGTGACGGTATCTGCCACTTCTTTGGCCTTGTCAGGCGTGACCCCGACTGGAAGGCGAATCCCGGCTTCAATCTCGTGAGCGGCCACCTCAGGCATCATGATCATGCCCATGTGTGCGCTTCCTGTGTAATTTAGAGATACGACGAGAAGGGCCACGGCTGAGGCGAAGGTAACATATCGGTATTTGAGAGCCTTTTTCAAAACAGCACGATATTTGGTGTCGACAAAGCGATCAAATGCCTTGGCGAAGATGCGTTGTCGGTCATGGAAGAACTTAGAAACGCCGGAGCGTGTATCTCCCAAGCGTTTTTGATGGCCCAGGTGTGCTGGCAGGATGTAGAGAGCTTCAAAGAGGGAAACTGCCAATACAATGATGACCACAATCGGCAATGGGCCCCAGAACTTACCGGTTTCCCCGGGTATCATCATCAGAGGGATGAATGCAACGACGTTTGAGAGTATGCTGAAAATTACGGGCCCTGAGACTTGGCGAGTGCCTCGAATCGCCGATCCCATTGCTCCGTAGCCCTGTTGTCGATGTTCATAAACATTTTCACCGACTACAATGGCATCATCGACCACGATTCCCAACACGATGAGGAATCCGAATAGAGTGATCATGTTAATACTCACATCGAGGATCGGCAGAAATAAAATTCCTCCAAAAAATGAGATGACCATTCCCATCATCACCCAGAAGGCTAAACGCAATTCGAGGAAGAGTGAGAGGATTGTCATGACGATCAGGATCGCCATGAGGCCGTTTTCGACAACGAGACTGACTCGCTGCCGAAACTCTTCCGCATCATTACTACTGATACGCCACTCAACGCTAGGAGGCAGGCCTACTTCAAATCCCGCCATCTCCTTTTCGACAGCTCTTGCGATGTCCAAGGGAGACTGATCACCAATACGGTAGACCCCGACTTCGATTGCTGGTTTGGCGTTGAACTGAGAAACAAATCCACCATCTTCGAATCCATCGGTGATCGTAGCGATTTCGGCCAGAGTGACCGACTCTCCAGATTCTCCGGTAACGATCTCTACTTTGCCGAATTCTTGGGCGAATTGCTTTTGCTCTTTCATGCGCAAGGCAATCTCACCTGATGCGGTTTCAACAGTGCCTGCAGCGACATCTTCACTGGAAGCTTGGATGATGCGGGCGACATCATTCAAACTCAGTCCGTATTCGCGGAGAGTATCCCGCGAGATTTCAACCTGTGTTTCGTATCCGAGCACGCGATTGAGCTGGACTTGTGTAATGTTTTCATTGGCACGCAGTTGATCGCGGAGCCGCTCACCTAGCTTCCGCAGGTTCCAGTAGTCAATATCCCCGTAGAGAGCGACGCGCAGCACTTGTCGTTGCGCGGATCGTAGTCCTACATCGGGCTGGTCTATATCCTCTGGAAAGGTCCGGATGCGCGTCACCGCTTGATCGATGTCTTGGAAAACCTTCATGCGGTCCGCGCCAGCCACCATTTCCACCGTCACGTTGCCGCGCCCTTCCCGAGCTTGCGAACTCATGCGCTGTATCCCATCCACTCCCTGGATTGCCTCTTCAATAGGGAGGAGGATGCCCTGTTCCACCTCGGTAGGTGCTGCGCCGGGATAGCCAACGCTGACTGTGACCACATCCAGAGTAAATTCGGGAAACACTTCTTTCTGCATGTTTATCGCGAAGAATAATCCTCCGCCCAACAAAACGATCATCAGCAGGTTGGCAGCAATTGAGTTGCGGGCCATCCATCCGATGGAACCTTCTGGTTTTGAGTCTTTTGCGTCGCTCATAGAGAGTCCTCAGAGTCTGTAGTTTCGTCGATCAGTCTTAAATTAATACCATTCGAGATGGTTGCTAGGTTGGTCATCACCAGAGATTCCCCATCTTCCACGCCTCCTTCGAGATATGCGTATTTTTCATCCAAATACGCGATGCGGACCGTACGGATATCAAGTTTGCCGTCTTTTTTGATCCATACTTGATTTTCTCCACGTAGGTATTCGCGTTTGATTCTAAATACATTGTTGAGTTCCTTGCCTTGGATACGGTTTTCGACAATCGTTCCCAGGAGCAGGGGAGGGGCGTCTGTATTTCGCGCTAGAGGGTCGTCAACTCCAATCAAAATGCGGGCTAGACGGGTGCGCTCGTCGAGGGTGCCGATGAGTCTGAGAACGCTGCCTTCTCGAAAGGTTGCCTCGCCCCATACCGCCGGCTTCATTACCTGTACGCGGGCCCCCGGTGTGTTGCCATTGGGAAGATCGATCCATTGGAGGTCGCCCTGGGGAACAGATGCGATGACCCAATACTCTTCGATTCCGACGAGATTGGCGAGGACTGTTCCGCTGGAAACTTGCGAGCCTAGATTCACGAAGCGCTCTATGATTTGGGCATTGAAGGGAGCTGTGATCTGGGTGCGGGTGAGATCCAGTTGAGCGGTATCGCGCATTGCTTGTGCGGCGGCCACTTGGGCTTCGGCGGTTCGAATCTGCGGTTCTCTGAGGATCAGGGATTGGTTACTGGCGTCGATTTCCTCCCCGAGGAGTTCGAATTCTTTTTTTGCGGCGATCTGTTGGCCTTTCTCGAGTTCGAGGGTTGCCCTGGCTTGCAGTAAATCGCTTTGCCGCATCGCCAGTTGATTCTCATAATCAATTGGATTGATCTCTGCGATTAGATCACCCTTCTGCAAAAATCCGCCTGGGATAAACTCTTCAGAGAAACCGGTGATTTCTCCACTAACTTGAGGGCGAAGTTCGATCTCTTGAGAAGCCTCCACAGTGCCAAGAGCTGTGATGGTCGGGCGAAAATTACCTTGTTTCAGCTCGACCACCTCGACAAGAGCCGCACTGCGCCGGGTGGCGCCCCCACGCTGAACTTCTGGCTCAGTGGCTTGTATTAAAAATATGATACCGGTAGATATTGCGACAATGGCGAGAATAAAGACGAGGGTGACCCAGACGCCCAGTCGGCCGCTTTCGTGTTGTGTGGATTCAGTCATGTAATCGAATTTAGAATACCGCGGGAATCGAGGAGGTTTGAGGATGCGAGTTGTTTATCCTTCAAGGTTGATAGATCCAATGTTCCCTGCCAGAGCGCGGTAGAGGCCGATGCGGTTGTTGAGGAGATTGAGTTGCGCGGAGAGAATGTCGCGCTGGAGCTGCTGACCATCACGTAGGTTGGTCAAGACTGAGAGATAGTCAGTCGCTCCATTCAAATAGCGTGCTCTGAGTTGACCCGAGGATTGCTCGTTGAGTTCCAACTCGCGTCGCAGGCTATCAAAAATCTGTCCCTGAGACTGCTCGACCACTAAGGCATCTTCGACTTCTTGGCAGGCTTCAAGAATAGTCTGGCTGTAGGTGGCCACTTTTTCTTTTACGATCGCAGCGCGCCTTTCCACTTCAGATCGGCGGGCACCTCCGTCGAATAAAGGGGCTGCGACCTGCCCGATGACCGAGGCCGACCAAGTCTCGAACAGTCCATCGATCGAGCTTGAGGATGTGGAGAAGGAGCCAGAAATGTCGAAGCGTGGGTACTGGTTAGCGACCGCTGCTGCTAATTCGGAGTTGTCGGCGAATAGTTCGAAGTAGGCAGCGCGCACATCGGGTCGTTTTTCGATGAGTTCGCTCGGAATACCGGGGTCGGGGAGCGCTGGAAGTGTCGGAAGGATACTGATCTCGCCGTCGGGCCCGACTCCGGGCGCTAAGCCTTTGAGGACATTAAGCTGATTGAAGGCGATGCGAATTCGTTGCTCGGCATTGAACAACTGCTGCCGAGTCGACTCGATGAGTTGGCGCTGTCGAAGAACGTCTGCACTATCGATCTGGCCCGCAGAAAATCGTGCCAAAAGGACTTCTTCGATGCTGGCATTAATCTCAATCTGATTCTCTAGGAGGGCTTTTCGTTGCTGAGCTTCGACCAGAGACAGCCAAGCTAGGGCAACCTCTGAAGAAATCGAGAGAGCCGCCGTTTGCATATTTTCAAAGGCAACTTCCCGATTGAAACGCTGCGCGTCTACCTGTGCCTCGATGCGTCCCCATAAATCAATTTCATAGCTAGCGGCGAGCCCTAGACTGCCGAGGACCCGGCCATCGTTGGAGTCGCTATCCCGGTAAGCGAGGTTTGCATCTCCGTCTAGGCTTGGAAGGGTGTCGGCTGAAGTGCGTTTTAGGAGAGCTTCTGCAGTTTTGAGTCGCTGCCAGGCTGCCTGCAAGGTGAAGTTTCCCGCGAGAGCGGTTTCGATGTGATCGTTGAGTTCGGGAGCATCGAGCGCATCCCACCATTTTTCGGGTAAAAGGAGATCTCCCTGGCTTTGAAAGCTGGGGTTGAGTTGAAGGGTGGGTTCGAGGGAAACCTTGGGAGATGAACATCCGATGGTGGCCGAAATGATTCCCAAGGTAACGAGGTGGGCTTTCCAATCAGTCTTGGGCTTTTGATACATGCGTCGAGCGATATACGGTTTTTCCAGTCATTCAACCGTTAGGGTCTCAAATTGAATGAAATTCACAAAACTGGTCAGAGAAGCTCATAATTGTGTCTGGGTTTCAGAGGATCGAAGAGGCGAGTCGAATCAGATTTGAATCGAGCAGGTTTTGTGCTTTGGTCAGCGCATGCGATACCTAAGCCTGATTCTCCTGATGCCCTTCGCGGGTCTTTTTGCCTCTGAAGCTATCCCTGTGAAGGTGGTGGTGCTTGCCATGTATGAGAATGGTGAAGCGGTCGGTGACGAACGAGGCGAATTGCAAACCTGGGTCGAACGCAGTCACTACGATCAGAAATTCGAGTTTCCGATGGGCGTTCGTGACATTTACTATCGGAAGGATGGTCTATTAATCACAATGACGGGAGGGGGCGTGACTAATGCCACAGCTACTGTGACGGCTCTCGGGATGGACGGACGTTTCGATTTTTCTCAGGCTTACTGGGTCATCGCAGGGATTGCCGGAGCAGATCCCGCAGATTGTGGGCTCGGAAGCGCAGCATGGGCAAAATGGGTGGTCGATGGAGATTTGGCGAAAGAAATTGATCCACGTGAAGCGCCCGAGGATTGGCCCTACGGCTACATTGCATTGGGGGCGAAAAGACCGAAGGAAGCAGCTGAAGTCATGTGGATGAAAGATGTGCGTGCCTTCGAACTGGATGCGGGGCTGGTTGAGTGGGCGTTCGCGATCACTAAGGACGTTGACCTCATGGATCATCCCGAACTCGAAGAGTTTCGTGAACTTTTCACCTATGAAAATGCTCGGAAACCTCCGTTTGTTTTAATTGGAGACTCCTTAGGGTCTTCCACTTATTGGCACGGTTTTCGTCTAAACGAGTGGGCCAACGATTGGTTGAAGATGCACAGCCGCGATGAGGGAAATTTTGTGATGACTAATATGGAGGACAACGGGACATTGACGGCACTGAATCGCCTTTCCGAGGCTGGATACGTCGATGCGGATCGAGTCCTTGTCCTCCGCACGGCGAGTAATTTTTCGCAACCCCCGCAAGGGAAAGATGTCGCTTGGAGTACTACGGCTCCTTATCCGGCGGAGGGCCTTCCCGCCAAAGAGAATGCTTATCGTGTTGCGAATAAGGTTGTCGAAACCTTGATCGCAGGCTGGGAAACATACGCTGAGGAATTGCCCAAATAATTTCGGAAAATTCTTGAGCGTTTTTCTAGTTGTCAGTGAATGGTCAGATGCCCGGGGAGTTGCTGAAATTAGGTGAATATGATTCCTCAAAGGAGACCCATCTCGCCACCGATCGGGCAATCGATCAAACCTTGCGACACCTCAAGGCGGAGATAATTCACAGATGGGTGCCGACTGAAGAATTTGACTTTGACTCGCTCGAGACGGCCGCAGGTTTCTGGATTGCGACCGGCGGTAACTATGTGGATTCGGGCAAACTTATCGAGGCCATACAACTAGCTCGTGTATGCAAGATTCCTTGCTTAGGCACTTGTAGTGGTTTTCAGCATATTGTCTTAGAATATGCGCAAAATATGCTCGGTATTGAGCATGCCGGACATACTGAGTATCAACCGGAGACTCCGGAGCCCTTTATCACGCCGCTGCCATGCTCGCTTCGCGGTAAGAGCATGCGAATTCAACTGAGTCGCGATTCTCTCTCATTTCGACTCTACAAGGAATTGATTATTGAAGAGAAATATTTTTGCAGTTTTGGGATTAACCCCAGGTATTCTCAAGCAGTCCAGGACGGGCCGATTGCAGTGAGTGGGGTTGACGAAGATGGTGCGTTTCGGATAGTTGAGTATGCTGATCATCCGTTTATGGTAGGCACTCTGTTTGTGCCTCAAGTGGCTTCGGTAGATCGTCAACCACACCCTCTGATTGAAGGATTTATACGTGCCGTTTTGGGATATTGAATACGGTTTTCTAAGAAAATTTAGTCATGGATGAAACCTCGAGAAAACTCATTGGCATCGCTGGGGCAAGTGGAAGCGGTAAGTCTACTTTGGCGGAACAGTGGGCTGCGGAGCTGGGATCTGATCAGGTGCTTTGCTTCGATTTTTATTATCATTCGATAAAGGATGATGAAAATCCTGATACGAAGAATTTTGACCACCCTGATGCCTTAGATTCTTCTCTATTTTGTCAACATTTGGAGGCATTGAAGTCAGGGCAAAGCATTGAGATTCCCAGTTACGACTTCAAGACTCACAAACGAACGGGTATCGAATCATTTAATCCAGATGAAGCCTATGTCTGTGTCGAAGGAATTCTACTGCTCCATTTTCCAAAAGTTCGCGAATTGATCGACGTTTCGGTGTTCATTGATACGCCTTTCGATATGTGCGTAAAGCGTCGCTTGAAACGTGATTGCGAAGAAAGAGGCCGGAGCGAAAAGCAGGCACATTCGCAAATAGGTTTCAGTGTCGAGCCGATGTATCAAAAATACGTGTTACCATCGCGCCGATATGCAGATCATGTCATCGAGGGATCAGACTCGGTGAGATATCCCATTTCTAAATTCATTCTTTAACGCCCTGACTCTAAGGGCGTGGCCGCTGGGTCTCTTTTTGCTGCTTTGACACGGGTCGATATCAAGTAGTCGGCTGCACTACCTCGACCAGACTGCTAACAGGATGCGTTTAACGATCGCCAAGTAAGGGGCGACTGCGCAAAGATGCGAGTCCTCACTTGATGATCCAGAATAGATCTGGAGAGTCTCTTTATCTGAATTGGTCGCTCACTAACTAAAAACCTGATTTTACATATTTGCTATGAAACGCTTTCTACTCCTCATGGGTATCACTGTCGTCGTGTTGTTCGGCATATTTGCCGCAATCAGTGCGGCTCTTCCGAAAGAATATTATGTCGAACGAACAATCGTCATAAATGCGGACAACAAGATTGTGCATGATCATATCGGAGATCTGAAAAAATGGGATGCCTGGACTCCTTGGAAAACAGTCGATCCGAATATGGTCGTAGTGCTTGGAGAAAAAACAGTTGGAGTGGGTGCATCGCAAACTTGGGAGGATCAAACCGGGGGAGGCAGTCTCGAATTTATTGCCACTGACCCCGAAACTGGAATTGCCTACGATCTCTACTTTGCTGATTTCCCCAAAGTCGATGCGGCGATGGAACTTAATGCGCTCCCCGACGGCTCTACTAAGGTAGTTTGGTGGATGTCCGGCGTGGTTCCAACGCCGATCATTGGGGGCATGTTGGCCGCTGTGATGGATGCCTCGGTTGGTCCTCTGTTTGAACTCGGATTGGAAAATCTCAAGCAAGTGATCGAGCAACCTTCAAGTTAAAGCCCGGCTTTTTCTCAAAGATTTGGTACTCAGAGTGGGGGTCGAACCCACACGCCCGTGAGGGCGGGAGATTTTGAGTCTCCTGCGTCTGCCAATTCCGCCATCTGAGCAAATCTTGAGCTGAGAAAAAAGGGGGAGCTAAACTCTAAGGCAAGACTATTCCCGAAGGTTTGGCAGTCGCCCGG
>JBCCBL010000118.1:0-8305 GCA_039034055.1 Verrucomicrobiota bacterium
ATTCCGATATTAAAAATCCGGCGAATGAAGGGGCGCTTGGCGATATTATGAATCACCGAATTCGCCAAACTCGCGTTGGGAATCGTCACCAAATGGCCGTCCAACCGACGAAGCCGGGTTGAGCGAAGTCCGACACTTTCAATCGTCCCATCATGACCCTCAAAATTAATCCGTTCTCCTAAATCAAAAGGCTTTTCGGCGAAAATAACCGTCGCACCAAAGAAGTTCTTAACGGTGTCCTGGGCCGCTAGAGCAATTGCAAGTCCGCCAATTCCAAGTCCTGCCACAATGGCCCCGATTTCCTTCCCGCTGATCACGTGCGCCACCTGAAGGATCACAAAAGCAACCACCAAGATGTGCAGCACACGCCGGATAATTGGGGCCAGCATGTCGTCAACCTTACTTGGAGTCTTTGCCGCACGAATTCTCAAAAAATGGTCCGGTATATCGATTAATCTGAAGGCGAGCACCCCATACCCTACATTGATTATGACACTGATCGAAATCGCGATGGCTCCTTCAAAGCCCAACATCGCTTCCGGAAAATCCCAGGCCAATACCGCACCACGCAGGCCATAGCCCGTGCAAATGATCAGAACCGATTCTTTCACGGCATTATAAAGCCCTACACGAAACCAGTCATTTGCATCCTGGCGCGCAGCCATCGCTCCGAAAATTACCCGGAGAATTATTCCTACAAAAATACCCGCTGAGGCATAGCCCAAAGAAATCAGAATGAGATTCGAATCCATACTTTTCCTACGTTATTAATAAAAATGTCAGTTTCGTTGCATTTTCGAGAATTAGCAATGATCGAAATACTAATTCTCAACCGCTAGCTCTGTGCTTACGTTGTGAACGCACGCAGAGCACTATTGACGCCGATAAGCGATCTGGCACACTCCGGAGCTTTTAAAATTCACAAGACTCATGCCGACGGAATGCTCAGACTATCTACCTGCAGAAATCGAACCACACTGGCAGAATTTCTGGGAGCGTAATCAAACTTTTAGCGCGGAGAACTCCTCCGAAAAGGCAAAATATTACGCCCTTGATATGTTTCCATATCCGTCGGGCTCGGGACTCCATATCGGACATCCCGAAGGCTACACTGCGACCGACATTCTTTGCCGATTCAAATGGGCAAATGGCTTCAACGTCCTCCATCCGATGGGTTGGGATGCATTTGGTCTGCCAGCCGAACAATATGCTATCAAAACGGGCACGCACCCTGCGCTCACGACACGCCAAAACGTCGAGAACTTCCGCAAACAGATTAAGAAAATCGGATTCGCCTACGACTGGGAGCGGGAGATCAACACGACCTCACCAGACTATTACAAATGGACTCAGTGGATTTTCCTGCAAATGTTCAAACACGGCCTCGCCTACGTCGACGAGAAGCCGGTTTGGTGGTGTGATACTCTCAAAGCGGTCCTTGCCAATGAAGAAGTCGTCGACGGAAAGAGCGAAGTCGGCGGTCATCCTGTCGAACGCCGCAATCTTAGACAAGTAGTCCTGCGCATCACCGCTTATGCGGAAAAACTCCTCAATGGGCTGGAAGGGCTAGATTGGCCTGATTCAACGAAAAGGATGCAGACCGCATGGATCGGCCGATCTGAGGGTGCAGAGATCGACTTTGTCATCGATCAACATCCCGACGAAAAACTGCGGATTTTCACGACACGCCCAGACACCCTATTTGGAGCCACATACATGGTGATCGCACCTGAACATCCTCTCGTCGAGAAGCTATGCACCGAGGACCACAAGGATGCAGTCAAAGCCTACCAAGATGCAGCGAGTAAAAAGAGTGACCTTGATCGCACTGACCTCGCGAAGGAAAAGTCAGGGGAATTCACCGGCGCCTACGCGATCAATCCTGTAAATGGCACGCGGATCCCAATCTGGATCGCCGACTACGTCCTCATCTCTTACGGCACTGGCGCCATTATGGCGGTTCCCGCTCACGATGAGCGCGACTTTGAATTCGCCGAGCAATTTTCGCTGCCCATCACTTCAGTAGTCGAACCAAAGCCTCAAAAGTCGACTGCCGACTCCCCACGACTCCCCTACTCGGGAAAGGGGATTTTGATAAACTCCGAGAATTACACCGGACTCTCGAGCGATGATGCGAAGCAAAAAATCGTCGCCGACCTAGCGCAAAAAGGCTCCGCCGAGGCCACCGTAAATTTCAAGCTGAGGGACTGGATATTTTCGCGCCAACGCTATTGGGGCGAGCCCATCCCCATGGTCTGGGTGAGCCGTCCAGACTTCGAGAGAGCCCTCGACACTCATGACTCAGACCTCAAGGCATACCTGCCGGGTGAGGCGGTTACTAGCATTGTCGATGGGGAATTGAAATATGCACTTCCGGTCTTACCGCAGCACCTCCCACTAAACCTTCCGGAGACTGAGAGCTATCAACCCTCCGGCACTGGCGAATCACCCTTGGCAACCATCGACTCTTGGCTCCGAGTGAAAATCAATCTAAAGACGGGTGCCATATGTGCGGCGAACGATCCGTCAGCCAATTCGCCAGACTGGGTTTCCGCAGTTCGAGAGACCAATACGATGCCACAATGGGCGGGCTCTTGCTGGTATCACCTTCGCTACATGGATCCAAAAAATTCCGATGCAATGGTGGGCCCCAAAGCCGAACAAATCTGGCAGACTCCCGACATCTACATCGGAGGAGCTGAGCACGCAGTCCTCCATCTACTCTATGCTCGGTTCTGGCATCACTTCCTTTTCGACATTGGCGTGCTGAGCCAACCGGAACCCTACAAGCGCCTCTTCCACCAGGGAATCATTCTCGGTGAAGATGGGCAAAAGATGTCCAAAAGCCGAGGGAATGTGGTGAATCCCGATGACATTGTCCGCGACTTTGGAGCCGATGCCCTACGCCTCTACGAAATGTTCCTGGGGCCCCTTGAAGCGATGAAGCCCTGGAGCACTCAAAGCATTCAAGGAATGGTTCGCTTCCTCAAAAAGGTGTGGACGGAAATCATCGATACCGAAACAGGGCGGGTGAAAGCGAAAATTTCCGACTCCGCCCGAACTGACCCTGAGACGGCCAAAATCCTCCACCAAACAATCAAAACCGTCACCGAGGACATTGAAGGGCTGCGCTTCAACACCGCTATTTCTCAACTTATGGTATGCATCAACCGCTTCCAGAAGGCAGAGGGCTACGCTACCCCAGATGCCGAACGCTTCGTGCAACTGCTCGCTCCATTTGCGCCTCATATCTGCGAAGAACTCTGGGAGCGCCTCGGCAATCAACCCTCAGTTTCCAAAGCCAAGTGGCCAGAATTCGACCCAAGTAAACTCGTCGAAGACTCCATGAAAATCGTCTTTCAGGTGAACGGAAAAACGCGCAACGTGGTCAGTGTTTCTAAAGAAATCACCAAAGACACCATACTCGATATGGCTAAAAAAGATCCCAAGATCCTGCCTCACCTGAGCGGCCAAACGATTAGACGCGAAATCTATGTCCCCGGCAAACTGGTAAACTTTGTCGCAAACTAAACGATCAATCTCAGAACTATGCTTTCTGCGGCTCGAAGACTTCCCAGTTCGACCTGCCTTGGCTTGATTTTCTTGAGCGGGCTCATCGCAGCGTCGCCGATGCTATCTGCCCAGCCGGACCCCCCGATGCAAACGTATGCGGCAGTGGTTTCCATCTCTGGCTCACCCAAACTGGATGGTGAAGCCCTCGCTCTTCGACAAAAATTCGATCCAAATGGCCTGGAGATTTCCCAAATGCATAATGAGGATCTGGGCTTGGTGCTCGGAAACCAAATCAGCCTCTTTGCTTCACTCGGAGCCCGCTGGAGAGTGGATGCCTTATCGGGAACGGTCCGGCCACAAGACTCAAAACCTTGGATCCGTGAGACAACTCGGAGCCAGACCCATTTGAGACTCGATAATGGAGCCCTCTGTTTTAGTGCAAACCACCTCAATGATGAGTCAATCTTTTCGCTCACAACTCCCCTTGGGACCCTGCAGATTAGCCAGGCAACCGGAATCGTAAAGGTAGTTCGCCGAATCGTCACAATCTCTATCGCTTCCGGCCAGGTAAGCTTCAAAACCGAATACTCCGAAAATCCACTCCTTATCGGAAACGGAGAGCAAATTGTCCTCTCGGACATTTCTGCAATACAGCTTGATCGCCTTGAGCGGTTGCCATGGGTCAAAGATCCGGCTCAAACGCGACAAATTCAAATTTGCAAAGCTAATGCCCAACGGGTCTATTTCACCAAAAATTCGCGAAATCCGAGTCTAGTTAAACGCAAGTTGGCAGATATCCTTTGGATAAAACCAGCAAGCGCACCAGAGAGTCTCTGAGATGAAACAGGCCTCCTCATTTTTACCAAAGGACTTTGATCCAAAAACGGCGTGCGTCGGTATCATTGCTGGGCAAGGGCGCTACCCGGAACTCCTTCGAGACAAAATCCAACACACCGGCGCGCGCTGCGTTATCGTCGGTTACCAAAACGAAACATCTGAGGACTTCATAGCGTCGTTCGATCGTCGCGATTGCCAGGTGTTCAAAGTCGGACAGGTCGGAAAGACCGTCAACGCCTTGAAAAAGATGGGAGCGTCTCATGCCATGATGGCCGGTTCGATCACCCCTCGCAAATTATTCAATGGACTCCATCCCGACCTCATGGCGGTCCAAATCCTCGCGCGGCTTAAAGAAAAGAATGCCGAGTCTATCTTCAGCGCCATTGGTGACGAAATCGAAAAACGTGAAATGACGATGCTCGACGGTCGCTCATTTCTTGATGATCACCTCGCTTCACCAGGTTTGATGACCCACCAACGCTCCTTCAAAATCGACCAAGAAACCGTAGCACACGGAATTTCCATCGCCAAGGAAGTCGCTCGCCTGGACATTGGCCAAGGTGTCGTAGTCAACGGTGGGACAGTCCTCGCTGTCGAAGCCTTTGAAGGCACGGACGAAATGTTAAAGCGCGCCGGCTCGTTCCAGACTAAGGCCCCAATCTTTATCAAAACGGTGAAACCCGAACAGGACTATCGATACGATGTGCCGGTGTTCGGCTTGAAGACCATTGATGTTCTAAAAGCTCACAATATTCACCACGTCGCGCTCGAGTCTGGAAAGACCCTCATTTTGGACAAAACAACAGTCCTACAAGCCGCCACGGAAGCCGAAATCCGTATCATCGGCTACTGATTCATCGACTGACTATCAACCTAAGGCCTAGTCCCTCTTCCCATAAAGAGCCGATCCGACCCGTATTTGAGTACTGCCCTCTGCAATTGCAATCTCCAGATCTCCCGTCATCCCCATGGAGAGTTCTGGAAGCTCAACTTGCAAAGACGCCGAGACGGCATCTCGAATCTCTCTCAATCTTCGAAAGGTCTGCCGAGCCACTTCCAGATCATCATCTAGCGGGGCAATCGTCATCAACCCTTCGACAAAAACATTTTCTAGATCGAGAGCCTTCGACAAAAAGGGTTCCAATTCGCCGCAGCGGATGCCAAACTTCGCCGGGTCGTCACCCGCATTGACTTGTATCAGAATGCGCTGCTTCTTTCCAATTTCACCAGCGATTCGATCGATGCGTCGCATGAGTTTCTCTGAGTCCACGGATTGGATACGCGCACTTGTTTCAACCGCCTGTTTCGCTTTGTTTGATTGAAGGTGCCCAATCAACTCGAAGTCTACCAGCGACTCCTCTGCCGCATCTCTTTTATCCAAGACCTCTTGTACCCGATTTTCACCGACAGACTTAAAACCAAGTCGCGCCGCAAACGCAACCGCAGCACCCGGATGGGTCTTGGTCACCGGTAGGATAGAAACCTTACCTGGGTCGCGCCCGGACGCTTCGCAGGCGGCCACCACACGCTCTTGAATGATCCGCACATTACTTTCAAATTCCTCAAATGATACCATAACTCAACACTCGTCATTCCAAAACTGCGGCCCCGCCCGGGATGCCCATGTCTACCGTTCCACGCTCTATCCATTCGATTTCCGAAACCTCCGTCGCGCGAATCTGTTTCCCGATTTCACCACCATTGATCTCAAAAGTCCGATGACCCTGGGCGAGCAAAACGCCCCCCACCCACTCCGGATCATCTAGCGTGATGAGCTTAGGGGCAATGGGCCCATCTGGTGCCACCAACGGGCTCGTTACCGTGTAGATCGCACCTCGAGTCACTTTGGACACCGGATCGATCAATAAAATATAAGTGTCATCGGGAGAATCTCCGGCCAAGGCAGTGTATGTTACTTTGACCTGCGAAAAGTAATTCCCATCGAAGGCCACAACCTCAGAAAGCAGTTCGAAACGCGCATTGGGATCATCGAAGACAAAAGGAATGCCGAAAAAATAAAAAGGAGTGAGCGCCCAAAATTTCGGCGGCGGCGAAAAAAGCGCCCCCTCTGGCAAAACCCAGGTTTTCCCTGCGGTCCATCCAAATTGAATCTCACGATCCACGACCTCATGACGCACTGACAAGGACTCTGGATCGATTATCTGAAGCGTGTCCACGATCGCCTCGGGCCCAACATCCTGCATGAGATACCGCCACCTGAATTTCAACAGGCCCGCCCCATACCAATGATCGCGACCTCCGTGGATCTCCATCGACTCGTAAACCAGCGTTTTTCCCGGATTTCCGAAGGGATCTCTTTGATCTTCATTGGTTTCGGGGCCAGGAGTGCAAGCTCCCAAAACAAGGGCACACAGCACCCAGAACAGAGATCTTGGGCCAGTGCGATCAAGGTTCATGGAAGAATAGCTGAGTGTTGTGACATTCGAGAATGCACAGCCAGGAAGGATAAAACTGCAACACAAAGCTCTTAAAACTGCGCGTTTTCATTTGCCGCTATTTTGTTTGATCAAAATCGAATTTTCAAAATGTTCGAGAGATGCCAACCTCGACCGTTGAAAACTACCTCAAACAGATCTTCCTGACCGCCCGGGAATCTGGAGAGCGTTGTGTTCCGATGGGACAGGTAGCGCAAGCAATGCAAGTAGTCCCTGGCACGGCGACAACGATGATCAAGGGTCTTGCGAAAAACGGCCTCGTCGAATACACCCCGCGTATCGGAGTCTCGCTCACCGAAGAAGGCGAAACGATCGCCATTCAAATGCTCAGACGCCATCGGCTGATCGAATATTTCCTAGTAGAGACCCTCGGGATGGATTGGTCAGAAATCCATGAAGAGGCCGAGCACTTGGAACACGCAATATCAGATCGCGTCCTCAGATACATCGATGCCTTTCTCGGACACCCCACCACCGATCCGCACGGTGACACGATCCCTTCTGCCAGCGGCGAATGGAAAAAAAGGACCCTCGAATCCCTCTCCGGGGTCGGAGAAGGCATCGGCGTCAAGATAGCTCGTGTCAAAGATCAAGACGCTGAATTCTTGCGCTTTGCCGAGACCTCTGGGCTGATGCCGGGAACTCGGATGCGCATCGTCAATCGAAATGCCAGCGCAGATTGCTTAGAACTCGAAATCAAAGAAAAAGACACCCCGATCACTCTGGGTATGGGCGCAGCGGAGAAAATCCTTGTCGAACGCACCGAATCATAGACTTTGCATCATGAAACTCATATCATGGAATATTAATGGCATTCGTGCCGTGATCAAAAAGGGCGCTGAGGACTATTTTCTATCTGAGGACGCCGATATTATCTGCCTTCAGGAGACTAAGGTAAATGAGGACACCCTGCCAGAAATCCTCAAAGATACCTACCCCTTCCAGTTCTGGAACTATGCCGAAAAAAAGGGATACTCGGGCACCGCAATCCTCTCGAAGACGGAGCCACGCGCCCTGTCCTACGGTATGCCTGAATTCACCGACGACACAGAAGGTCGTCTCATCACTGCGGAGTTCGAAGCCTTCTATCTGGTTACCGTCTATACGCCCAACTCGCAAAACGGCCTCAAACGCCTGCCCTATCGCATCGAGACCTGGGACCCTTCATTCGGGCAATATCTCCATTCCTTAGATCAAAAAAAACCGGTAATATTTTGCGGAGACCTCAATGTCGCCCATCACGAGATCGATTTGCGAAACCCGAAATCTAATCGAAAAAACGCCGGATTCACCGACGACGAACGGAACAGCCTATCATCTATCCTCAATCTAGGATTCACCGATACCTTTCGAGCCCGGCACCCGGGCGAACCCGACCACTACACGTGGTGGAGCTACCGTGCCAACGCGCGGACAAAAAATGTCGGGTGGCGGATTGATTATTTTTGCGTCTCTGATCGATTTTTCCCGAATATTGCTGAAGCCTTCATCCGGCCAGA
>JBCCBL010000119.1:0-8252 GCA_039034055.1 Verrucomicrobiota bacterium
AACAAGGTTAGCGAAAGCCCGATCATCAGGCTGAAAAGGAGAAAACTGGACAGCGATTCCACACTCATTTCGATTTGACGACTGATCGAAATATTACGACGACGCAAGGTTTTTGTGCTGCAATGATAGCCAGCGGAACTTTCTGATTGGAAGCCCCATTCTATAGAATTGAGACGGGGATTCCTGCGCGACGAAGGTTCGATGACCCGACTGTCGGCGCACGATTCAAGGGTCAAATTCAGAAGACTTTCTAACTAGGACTCCCTCAAGTGGTAATACAAAAGTCTGTAGAATGCATTGAGAGTTGACTTTCAGGCTTTTACGAAATTTCATTCATATCATACCCACTTCGTTTATCCCTACCCTACCCCATGAAAATCCCCTACCTCCCTTTGGTGCGGCTGCATATTGCCTGTACCTTCATCACAGCAAACGTCGCCTTTTCTCAAGCTCCAAACGTCGTTTTGATCGTTGCCGATGACCTCGGCTACGCCGACGTATCATTCACCATGGATTACGCCATGGATCGACGTAACAGCCCAGGTTGGGATCCGACTCCGCTCGCTGAGGTCCATACGCCCAACATTGATCGTCTAGCTGCTCAGAGCGCTATATTCACAAACGGTTATGTGAATGGCAATGTGTGCTCGCCGACGCGGGCGGCGTTGATGTTGGGACGCTATCAATCCCGGGTTGGAATTTATGATTCGGGGACAGGGGGGACCGGCATGAGACTCTATGAGGAAGCCGAACATTCTCTGTCGGGTATTGAATACATCCCGGTAAATCCATGGATTCCCGAATTTCTGAAGCAATCTTTAAACCCTCAGGAAAATTACCTGAGTGGCGTCTTTGGCAAGTGGCATTTAGGCGTCGATTCAATCTACCGGATTCGTCAAGGACAGATAAATAAATCTAACGCAATTCCCGACAAGATCGATTTTTCATATGCGGATATCGGCAATAATTTCGAAGAGCCGGTGATTGATTCTCCTGTTCTCAACATGCCCGACGGATTTCTCGTCGACCCTAACTGGGAAAATGGAAGTCCATGGCATGCCGTAAATAAGGGGTTTGACCGTGCTTTCTTCTTCATGGGTCGCGGTGGCCATAGCTATTGGGACCCCAATAATATTTATGACAACTACGATCCGGATCATCCATTTCGCCGGACTTTCGGCTTGAACCCACGCGATAATCCGGGGACTGGCAATCAGTCACAGATCGAGGTTCCGACGGGATTTTGGGATTCAAACGCCAGTGATTTCCAGATTCACCCGGAACGCATTCCTGAAAACCATTTAACGCATCGAATAACGGTCGCGGCCGGAGATTTCATCGAAGAAGGTGTTGACAGTGGTAAACCCTTTTTCGCCTACGTCGCCTATAATGCCCCTCATAGCCAATCGCAGACTCCCTATCATTTTGATCCGTCGACGCAAATACTCGATAGAATCGGAAACGATACCCGCCGTCTCGATCCCCTGGATCCAGCAACACACGCAGTGCATTTGGATTGGGCCGATCCCACGACTCCAGATCCTGACTGGTTCCCGGACCCCATCTATTATTTTGAGCGGTTTAGAAACAATCCGGATGCATTTACGAATTACGTTGGCTCCATGGGAGATCGTCATCGATGTATCACCCTTGCCATGATTGCATGGATGGATAAGGGGGTCGGGGAAATCCTTCAGCGCTTACGAGATCCGAATCAAGATGGATCAGAAGATGACAGTGTCTACGAAAATACCATCGTAATTTTCATTTCCGATAATGGAGGAGCTGTGGGTATGAGTGCCTCCAATGCTCCGCTCAGAGGTAACAAAAGCACGAACTGGGAGGGTGGACTTCGCGTGCCCTTTATTTTCAGCTGGCCGACCCTGCTTAAGCAAGAATTCGGGATCAACCCTATCGTAAACGACATTGGATACCAGGTCGCCAACTCCCGATTGATCGAACCTATGATCTGCGCTATCGATATCCTTCCAACACTTCTGGACATCAACAATCTCGGAGTGATTCAACCCGACTCAGGGCTGATTGACGAGATCCGCTCTAACTATGATTACACCCCTGATGGGAAAAGCCTGTTACCCTTGATTCGAGGGGAAGTCGACTCGCTCCATGATTATCTGTTTTGGAGTCGAATTGGAGACATCGACAAAGCTAACGGCGTCGTCCGAGACGAACGGTGGAAACTTCACATAGAGGAAGATGGGACACGTCTCCTGTATGACTTGGACTCTGATATTGGTGAAACCAACAATTTAATCGACGACTACCCGGCAGTGGTCAGAGACCTCAGCAAAGCATATTTCGACTATATGAACCTCTCTGCTGTAAGTTCGCGACAGCCCGTACCCAACTCGCTGCTGATTACCGAAACCTCCGAACTACCTTATGAAAGTGAAAATATAGCCGTGGATTATTTTGATTACACGGTCGGGGAAGGCTTGGATACGGGTTACAGCGGTGGTCAATCCTGGGTATCTTCTTGGGAAGTGACGAAGACTGGAAATGCGAGGATTGATGATGGCGATCTCGTGTTTAATGACCCACAGGGAAACTATGTCGATACACTCAACGGCAGTCTGTTGTCCGTGGGGCGCAGCGAGATCGTCATGAATCGGGGGTTCAGCAGTGTATATTTGGACCAGGTCTATTTCTCATGCCTCATTGAGAACCTCGATCAAGATGCATCGTCGGCCACGCATGAAGGCCGACAACGCTGGCAGTTTCACCCAAATAATGAGCAAAATACATACATAAAAATTGGGGAGGGTAACGGTCTCGTTTCTGAACTCGTTGTAGATGGTGAATCAGTGCCTTTTGATGTCGCGATCGATCTTGATACAGGCACCTACCTCCTTGTTTTAGCATTTCAAGCGAACCAGGGAGATGGCTCAGACGAGCGAATCCGTGCCTGGTTGATTCCCGCAGGGACGCCGATCCCAGGATATAGCGTGACTGATTTAGATACAGCAGCCGGAGGTAGCGCTCACATAGACCACACCGCCGACCTTTGGAGCGGAAATTTGAATAGTATCGGCCTACATGGGGATGCTGTAGTCAACAATAATAGTGGGAGAGCGAGCATCGACAATCTACGGGTCACAAAGACCAACCGATCGACCTCAGGGTTGATAGCAAGTGTGCTTTCTCAGGTGGTTAATCCAGTGAGTGAGTCCACATTTCGTGAAGGATTTTCCTTGCACCAATTCACGTCAGACGAATCAGGGCAATTCGTTCTCGAGTTCGATGAAAAATCCGGATGGTTTTCGGAAGAAGACTTTGAGTCAGGCCTTG
Source organism: Verrucomicrobiota bacterium (assembly GCA_039034055.1). Lineage (GTDB taxonomy): Bacteria > Verrucomicrobiota > Verrucomicrobiia > Opitutales > JABSRG01 > JBCCBL01. The sequence continues at coordinate 3,310 of JBCCBL010000119.1, forward strand.
TAATCGAACGAACTTCCAGCTTGATGCCTTCAAACTGGCAAGCTGTCAGTCCCGTTAGTTTGAAACTGGTCGACTGGTTCAAAGACCAAAAAATATTCGAGGCTGCATTTGATATGGACGGCAGCGAAAATGGATTCTTTCGGATAACTAATCCGACAGGGTTTTAAAGCACATTGCGAAAACGCTGTCGCACTGGTGAGGATCGATTTCAGGGGCAGCGCAAGGCGTCGCCTCCATTGTGCACCGAGGTGCTCAGTGGAGGCGGAAACACTGCGACTCCCGAAATTCGGCCTCGTCCCGTTGGGACAGGGCTCTCTCGCCAGTTAAACAGTGTTTTTGGCATGTGATCCTAGCTGCTGCTATCAAACCTTTGAGCTTGTTTGATCAGAACCCGTCGAAAGGTAGATGGTTTCTCGGCGATTCAACCTTTTACTGAAGAACCGGCTAACGCTTTCCAAAATGGCAATCAATCCGGTCGAATCTTTTCGCGGACGGCGAAAAAGCGGCTTCCTGTTATATTTCCGAGGGTCGCAATGGAGTTGAGACCGACTCCAGAGGTCGGGATGTCTGAGAAAGTCGTTTCGCCATTGTCATAGGCCATCCACTGATCTCGAGGGACCATTAGGTCGGTTGAACTGATGATATCATAGAACCTACCCAACTGGCTGGTCCACTCCATGTTAAGGTTGCCATTTGTAGTTCCGATAGAAGAGACAAATGCGAACTCCGGAGCCTTGTATAGACTTACCTGGTCCGTTAAGACTCCCCACTCATTCATTGATCGTGTGAGATAATCCTCAGGATAATCGAGACCATCGTTTAAATCTTCAGGAATCATAAAGTTTATGAATCCAACAGGCCCGGTGTATTCCGAGTCTCTCACTAGCTCCATATATGGCACCAGATCAAGCTCACTCTCTTCCAGGGATAGAATGGAAAAATCTCCAGTCGTCTGTATGCCTCCCAGGATCACTGCACCGATATGGCCGCGTGCTTCCTGAAAGGTATTTGCCAATGAAACCGGATCACTCAGGCCGGCATGATATTCGTGAATCAGGTTAATCGAAATGGTGAAACGCGGATCATCGATTTCATCTATGAGTGTCATCGCTTGAGTAGCCGAAACGTAGGCATTGTTTATATGCGGGTAGAAAACAATGTTCACATTCCGGTAGACTCCGGTCGCGTCCTCACCGGTCGCGTATTCGAAAACACCTTTGATGAAATTATTCACTGCGACGTAGTCAGTAAATTCAGAGTCAGGCTGCCTGACTGCGCGCACCGCCATCCACAGAGTCCCTCCGCCACGCTCCGCGAGGATATCTATAACTGTTCGGTGAAAACTATCATCATATCCGATATCTGAAAGATAGACTTTGTGATTCAGGTAAACGGCATACACCGAAAACGCATCACCGTGAGACTCCGCGCTATCTAGGTATGATTCTAGTCGATCCAGAGTGGTTTGCGTGCGTTGACTCACATCTGGAACGATGCCGGTATAACCCAAGCCCATCACTAGATCGACTGCGTCAGTAACCGGCATTTCGTCCAATCCCCCGAAACCATAAGGAAATAGCTCGCGAGGCATTTCGTCGGCTAGGGTTTCAATAGCTGGCATTAGTATGGATGCTGAAACACAGAATGCGCTAACCCATTGCTTGAAATTCAAGGGGGAGCGCAGACGAAACGGGCGCTCAGTTTGAGCGGCTTCGAGAGCAGGGTTCATGGTAGGGGTAATTGGGGTTTGAAATAACGGGCAAGGTTCCGAGCGCCGGGCCACCTTTCGATTGCTCAGCGGATGTCAGACTCTATCGGTCGTTGAGTTTGAGATGAACCAAATTGAGGCGATAGTCAATTACATACCCATCGATACCCACAAGGCTCCTTAGCCGCCCTTCGAGACAAAGGACTCTTATCCCCTTTTGCGCTGTTTCACTTTTCTGTGAAAGTGGCGGAGAGAGCGGGATTCGAACCCGCGGAACCCAGGTTATAGGTTCGCTTCTTTAGCAAAGAAGTGCTTTCGGCCACTCAGCCATCTCTCCTTCCAAAGAATTGTGGAAAGGCCGAAGTAAGGAGAGTATGTTGGGAGAGATCAATCCTTTTTCTACCGATAGCGCCTCTGCGTTTTTCAAGGTCGCTCGTTCTAAAGAAAGCCTAAGCTTTAGTGCCAATAATTTCGACTTGAAGAGCAGTCATTAGACCGATGGAACGATCGATGACCCTCTTAAAACACTCAGGAGACAGAAAGTTTGACATTCAGCCCACAAATTTTGCCAGATTCCAAATACAAGCTAGCAGCTACAACGAGCAGATTTAGAATGGAATTTATCCAAAACAGTGAGCCCGGAACCGCGTGGGTTTTCTAAAGAAATTCACCGTAACGCTTCCGCCAGTCATTTAGTTTCTTGATGTAATATTTAGAATCATACGGACAAGTCAGGACATTATAGCGATTCACATCAAAAGCGCGCTGCCAATCCGAAGTCTGTCCTTTTTCCTTCGGCCCAACGAAATAGGTCACTCGATCCCCCATCCTCGGTTGCGGTTCGATGTTTAAAGCGACTTCTAAAGAAGCGCGCCTTGGCTTTCCACCCGACTCGATATGCCTTTTGTAGGCCTCTGGATTTTGGCTCAAAAATTCACTCTTTGCCAAGCTATCGATAGCGGCATCGCCCGACTTGATTTCAGTTTCCAAGGCCTGCGCCAGCCCTTCCGGTGATTCTTTGTGCAATTTGAGTAGCCACTCAATCAATCTTTGAGTCAAGTTTTTGAGATAGGGCTCAATGCCGCGCGATCTCAAGGCTGAGCCTCTTATCCTAATTCTCTCCCCTTCCCTCAATGCATAGTTTTTTGCCTTGTAGCAGAACATAGCCTCGTAGGCTCCATCGAATTCCAGGGCAATCCCTTCCGGCAACTTACTAGATACTTTTGCCAATAGATCCTCTGGATTATCAAAAAATACTTCACTCGATACGTAGATACCATCGGTATCTGCCTCTAATACGGTAGCACCAGCGCTTTGAAAATCAGCAATAAGATCCTGCAGCAGTTCTCGACCGCGGCGGGTCACTTCTGCCGCCAATTCCCCATCACCGAAGCGTGCACCTCCGAAACCTAAATAACCATAAAATGAGTTGATTAGAATCTTATAGCTAGCTTGCCGAGCATTATATTCGCGACGTTCTTCTGGACTCTGCGCATCTCGAGCCAAACGCTTATACTCTAATCGTTCTTCCCTTAAATTTTGTAACAATGGAATGAATACGCCAAGATCATCACCTTTCGGATTGAGTCCAATTAAAAGCAGCAGACTGGGATAGAGTGAGGCAACATCAAAGTGTAACACCTTTTCATACACACCGGTCTCGAAACTCTTTGAAAATGCACCCTCGAATCGCGCAGCGCTCATGGGCTCTGGTAGGGCTCCTTTTCGATGATAATATTGGTCCAGAAAAAGAAGGTCTACCTTCGCGCCGGTCCCTCGCAGTGAGGCCTCTTGTAAAAGAATCGGGAAGCTCTGAACTTGCGCAAGATAGGTCGGTAATAAGATGTCTGCGATCGCCTCCGTCTCGCGCAAATCGTCTCTTAGGTATTCTCGAAATCGCTTCCGATCCGAAATAAAGGTCTGTGCAATGTTTCCTCCGTCAATGTAGGTGCGATCATCCTCTGAGGTTCCCGATATTCCGAAATAGAGAGCGACTTCTTTCAAGCCATAGGCAGGTAAATCTCGCTTTGTTAAGTCGAAGATCTGGATCATCAAGTAGGTATCAAACACCGTCCGGCCAGGAATCTCGCAGCGCGGAAAATCGATCCAGCGCTCGGCAATGCGGATGCGACTGTTACGGGTCGTCGCGATCGCACCAAAGCGCCCCCATGCCAGTTTGACTCGATAGCGCGCAGATCGAACCTTGAGATAATTCAGGTCGAACTTAAAAATATTATGCCCCTCTATGATGTCGGGATCCCACTCAATCAGCGTCTCTGCGAACTGCTTGAGCAGTCTGCGCTCAGCGGCGTCTGTGTTTTCCTCAAGCTCCAGTAAACAGACCTGATCTCCCATTTTTAATCCGATCGCAAGAACGCGATCTCCCGGTGATTTCGCATTGGAAAACCCGCCGTCGGTTTCGCAATCCGTCTCGATGTCGATCTGACAGCGGCGTAAGTCCACCAAAGACAATTCGTTAAATAACCGCCATTTTTTCTGGATCAAGACTTGGTGCTCGTAAGGTTTTAAAACCTCGATTTTCCGTCGGTTTTCGGAATCCTTAAGATGGGCTGAAAACTCCTTGAAATCTTCAAATGCCGACAGGCGATTCCAAGGCCCCTTTCCTGCCAACTCGATCACCTCACCGCTAGATAATGTATTTGAATCGAGAGACCAAAAAAAGGGCTTCCAGTCATCAGTGGTTTCCTCGCGAAGTTCCCCAGTCTGCCTCCAAGCGGTGTGCAGGATCCCGGAACCATCAACATGCAAACCCACTAATGATTTCTGATCTAAATTCCCACTCATCTGGGCACGCTAGGATGCATGAGCCAAAATGAAAAGCTCGTAGAGGCCACATGTTTTTGGATTTGTGTTAATCAAAAACCTCATTTTTTAATCTCGGATGACCATTCCATTCACAAAGTACCATGCACTCGGTAACGATTACTTGGTACTCGATCCTCGAGATATTCAGGAGATCTTCTCCACCGCTAAAATTGAGCGGATCTGCCATCGAAATTTTGGTCTGGGCTCTGATGGTATTCTCTATGGCCCACTGAAAACTGAAGAGGCGGACTTTGGTTTGCGCATTTACAATCCAGACGGTAGCGAGGCCGAAAAAAGCGGGAACGGCATCCGGATTTTCTGCCGTTATCTATTTGATACGGGAAGAGTCTCGGAGGCACCGTTTTCGATCTGGACGCCCGGTGGAGTTGTCAATTGTCAGGTCTTCAAG
>JBCCBL010000120.1:0-8230 GCA_039034055.1 Verrucomicrobiota bacterium
CCACGTCAGGATTGGTTAGATATCTACCGTGCAGAACTGAAGATCGCGATCAGTGATGACACCAGTGTGACTTTGGGACGTCAGGAAATTTCCTACGGGAGCCGCTTGGTAGTCGGAACGCCAAATTATCGCAACGGCCGTTCGTTTGATGCCGTCCAGTTCCGGATGGACAAAGAGTCCTACAAGCTCAGTGCGGCGGTTGGGCGTCAAGTTGAGAGAGATCGTTCCCAGCTTAACTCAAGCGTCGATCAACCCTGGATCGCAACCCTCTTTTTGGATTCCCCCGCCTCGGGTCGAGATGGCCTGAGCTGGGACAGTATTCTGGCCTTTAAGCACCGAGATGCAGATGCTGGGATGCCGATTGATGTGGGAACCTGGGGCGTTCGGATTAAGTCACCCAAGTCGCACCGTCCGTGGTTTTGGTCGGCAGAGGCTGCCTATCAGTTTGGGAGTGTCAGTCGGGGAGTGGAACGTCTGGATCACACCGCCTGGGCATTCAATGGCAGGATTGGGCGCAGGTTTAACAACCTTGAATGGAAGCCCAACTTTTCGGTCGAATATTTTCACTCACCGGGTGATGGGAATCCGAATGACGGCAAGAACGAAACGTGGGATTTGATGTTTTTTGGGGGAGGGCATCCACGCGCGGGCCGGATGGATCTCACTGGATGGAGGAATATCCAATACCTTTCATTCACAGCGAAGGCCAAACCTCACAAGACGCTGACTCTCGGTGCCTCGCAGACTGGCTTTTGGCTCGAGAGCGATCAAGATGGGTTTTACGGACAGGCAGGTGGAGCGCCACGCAACGGCAATGGCTACGGCATTCGCCCAGGTGCCCCGAGCGATCTCGGCTGGGAAACCATGATTTGGGCAAACTGGAAGCATGCTTCTGGCTTCTCACTGTTAATTGAAGCAGGGAACTTCAGTGTGGGAGACTACATCGAGGATTCGCTCTCCGATAGCGGTGGGGCTCGCAACGCGCAGCTCGTCTCTATCACCGGAACATTTCGGTTTTAACGTTCCGTGTCGAGACTTGTAATTCCCGGTATACCTGGGATTTCGCTATCTACCAAACTCCTGAATCGCTTTGGTCGCCAACGGAACGTTGTCGGTAGCAATGATATCGATGCCTTTTTCAATAAGAGATGAATAAATGCGTGGTCCCTGAATAGCAGCATTGTCGTCTATTTCCCCCATAGTGCCTTGAATGACTTTCACCCCGACCCCGTGAAGGGCTTTGATGAGTTCTGCGCTAGCTTCCTGAACACCGACATAGGCGACAATTTTATTCAATGAGATGTCTGAGGATTTTAATGACACGAAGTCTTCCATATTCAAAATCCCTACACAGATGTTCAGATCAGGTGACCATGCGTGGACTTGTTTTAGCGTCTCGATCGTGTAAATAATTAAAACAACATAGCTTTCACTCTCCGTCCTGCGGATTTCCTTAATTACCTCTTTGAAATCGGATTGTTGTTTAACATCGAGCATGAGTACGGACTTTCCGCGGGCCCAAACAAGGGCATCGGTGAGGGTGGGAATTTTGTATTCGGTAAGCGCTCCATCGTTGTCGACCAGTCTGAGCTTTCGCAGACTCTCGTAGTCGAATTCTTCGACAGCTCCTTCGCCATTCGTGGTGCGATCCAAGGTTTCGTCGTGCATTAAGATTAAGACATTGTCAGAGGTCTTCCGAAGATCGCATTCCAAGTAATATCGACCATATTTGAGTGCATTCTCGAATGTCTCGATTGCATTTTCTGGAAATCCAGGCTCCGGACCTCCTCGATGCGCACTGATGGTGGCGGAATGGTTCTCAGTCCACCTGAGTTGAAGGCTCAGGGCATCGCTTGATTTGAACGTTTGATAATGTTCGATTTGACCGAATGAAGCGATCGACAGGAGAGCGGTGAGACTCCTGAAAAGAAAAAGACAAAATGCGCGCGTCATGATCTCCTATCAATACATCCCAGTTGCCGAATCAAACTTTTAGCGCACCTTCAGGATGATGAGTATCCATGAAAACACGGTTGTATGTCCCACATGCTTTGAGGAATTCACAGTGTCAGGCCCCGCAGTTTTTGAGGTGCCGACTGAGTGGGACTACGATTGCGAAATTTGCTGTCGACCGATGATTATTCGATTTTTCGAGGAAGACGGCGAAGTCCGCGCAGAGGCCTTCGGGATCCATGAATAGGGGGTAGCCCTATCTGTAGAGGTGATAGAGTTCGAGGGCTCTGGGCATGATCTCTTTCAAGTGATTGATCCGTGTCTCGTCGGAAGGGTGGGTTGATGCCCACTCGGGGGTGCGTCCGGACTTCTGAGCTTTCATCTTTTCCCAAAACGTAATGGCTGCTCGAGGATCGTAACCAGCCCGTGCCGCATAGTATAATCCAATCTCGTCAGCCTCGTTCTCGTGGGTACGGCTGTAGGGTAATAAAACGCCAAACTGGCTTCCTGCACCATAGGCTCCCAAGATCATAACGCGGGTGTCGTCATCAAGCTCCCCAGTGCCAAAAGCTAGGGCAGCACCGATTCCGCCGGCAATTATTTGTTGGGACATCCGTTCATTGGAATGACGAGCGGTCACGTGAGCGATCTCATGCCCGATGACGACAGCAAGTTCATCCTCGGAATCGACTAAATCGATGAGGCCGGAGTAAACACCGACCTTTCCTCCAGCCATCGCAAATGCATTTACTTGGTCATCATCAAAAACAACGAATTCCCATTCAGTGTTAGGGAAGTCTTCCTGGACCACTGCCGAAATACGTTGGCCCATTTGCCGAACCATATTGTTGTATTTCGCATTTTTCGAAATCTCGCTGCTCGCCTTCATGTCACTGAAAGCTTGAAGAGACATCGAGTTTAATTGGGACTCAGGTATCAAATTGATCGCTCGGCGACCGGTCTCAGGAACCGTAGTACAGCGGATACCGAAAAGGGTAGCAGTAGCGATGAGGATGATTGAGAAGGAGCGCTTCATGTCTGAGATGACTTTTTGAAAATTACCTAATGATTGATTGGATTAAGCGACCAATCCGGTGCCTTCCGCGGAACCCGTCACAATGTTAAGGCTCTGAACAGCGGCTCCCGACGCACCCTTGCACAAATTGTCGATTCTGCAGGTGAGCAAGAAGTGGTTGCCTCCTACACCTGAAACCGCGATATCGGCCCTCTGGGTGTGTGCGCACGCCGTAGGGTCTACCAATCCCGCTGAAGCAAATTCGGTATCGTTTGCTGGATACACATTGATGAATGGCTCACCAGCAAAATGACTCTGATAGACCTCAGTGATAGCATCGGCGCTCAACGATTTATCTGAGAATTGATCGGCATGTATTGGAATCGTAACTACCATGCCTCGGTAGAATCGAGCGACAGTTGGCAAAAACGCGGGGGCACTGTCGAGCCCGCTCCATTTTTGCATTTCCGGTAAATGCTTGTGTTGCATGGCTATTGCGTAAGGACAAGCCGCGAGATGTTCCCCAGGATCTGCCTCAAACTGCTTGATCATCTTTTTGCCCCCGCCGCTATAGCCAGTCAGTGAAGTCGCTGTCAATCGGGCGTCTCTCGGTAATATTCCGGCGTCTACGAGTGGGCGTACGAGCAAGAGGTATCCAGTCGCGTGGCATCCGGCGTTTGAAATCCTTTTGGCACTGCGGATTTTATCCCGTTGGCCGGAGGTCAGTTCCGGGAGTCCGAATACCCAGCCGGATGCCGTTCGGAACGCAGTGCTGGCGTCGATGACTACCGTTTCGGGATTTGTGATTAGCGGTAGGATCTCTCTTGAAGCAGCATCCGGAAGGCAGAGGATACTGATATCAGCTTGGTTGTGTAGGGTGGCCCGGGCACTGAGATCTTTGCGTAATTCAGGGTCAATTTTAAGAAGGCGCAGATCGGGACGCTCCTTGAGATACTTCAAGATCTCCAGACCGGTGGTCCCTTCGCTTCCGTCGACAAATACTGCATATGGTGCCTGCATCCTTCAGATATCGAGGAAGCCGGGCTCTATGGCAAATTTGAATTTTCTGAGGTGTTCATGGCCTCAAACCGGTTAGGCAGTGATGTGCCCAATTCAGTGGATGTTTTTGGGGCCGAGATCGGGTTTATTGGGCGTCGCCGAATTGTACGTTATTGAAAATGAATGAAGTGGCCGGATTATTTGGCCAATTCGTTACTTTCGGATTCAGCAGATAGAACTCGAGATAATGATACATCGGGGCGATGGGTAGATCCGCCATCGCCGTGATCTCGGCCTGCTGAAAGAGGGCCATGCGTTTTGCGGGATCTGGTTCCTGGCTAGCCGCGGTGAATAGGCGATCAAACTCGGGATTATTGTATCCGGTGTGATTGTTGCCAGATTCTGCTCTGAAGAGATCGAGATAGCCTTCTGGATCGACTCCCCCCACCCAAGCAGCGCGCGAAATATCGTAGTCGCGATCTTCGACCGTTTTGAGGTATACTTTCCATTCTTGGTTGAGGAGTGAGACATCGATTCCCAGGTGAGTTTTCCACATTTGTTGGACGGCTTGAGCAATAGCCCGATGTCCTTCACTCGTATTGTAGATGAGGGTGAGTTTCGGGAAGCCCTCTCCGTTTGGAAACCCGGCCTCGGCGAGGAGTCTGCGTGCCTCTTCAATATCCTCTTCGAAGCTAGCTGGCTGAGTATAGCCGGCGATCTGTGGGGGCACGAACGTGTTGGCAACCGGTTGCCCTCCGTTGGTGACGAAGTTTACGATTTCGAATCGGTCTATAGTGTAAGCCAGTGCTTGGCGGACCCGTCGATCATCTAAAGGTGGGCGGTTGAGATTGAAGCGGTAGTAATAAGTACCATACAAGGCGTCTGCCCGCATGTCCTCTCTGCCGGTTTCTCGAAAGGTGCGGAGTTTTGCTTTTGGGATTTCTGAGGTTTTGTGAATAGCGCCGGTTTCGTAGGCCCGCAGCTCGGAATCGTTATTTTCAATGGACCTGTAGACTATTTTGTCTAGGAGCATTTCATCTCGGTTGTGGTAGTATGGATTTCGTTCCGCGACTAGCCGATCATCAGGAACCCACTCGGTAAGCACAAAGGGGCCATTTCCCACAAGGTTGTCGGCTTGAAAATAATCGGTGGTTATCGAGGTCTCGGCTCCGAAAGGTTCCATACTCGCGCGGTGGATTGGATAAAAACAAGTCTGCGATAAGCTGGTAATGAAGAATAGCTTGGGGGTATTCATCTTTACCTCGAACGTGTAGTCGTCGATCACCTTGATTCCGACTTCCTCCCATTCGACTTCACCGAGGTTGTATTTTTCAGCATTGATAATCGAATTGAAGTAAAAAATGTAGGGCGTGCTGACCTCGGGCCGGAGGGCTCGGCGGAAACCTGCGACCCAATCGGCAGCGACAACCGGATCTCCATTGGACCAGCGTGCTTCCTTGATGAGATGAAATGTATAGCTCTTCCCATTTTCCGAAGCGGTGTAATGCGTTATCGATACGGGCTCAATGTTACCTGTTCTTGGATCGTAACGCATCAGCGGATCATAAATGGAATTCATGATGTGAAAGCTGACTGCGTCTGTGGCAATATGTGGGTCCAGCCCCTTGGGTTCTGAGCCGGGCCCAATGATAAAGGTCTTGCTGGAATCGGCTTCCGTTGCCGAGTCTTGGCTGTTGGGTCCACAGGCGACGAAGAGCATGGAGACGAAGATGGCGAGGAGGGTTCCTGTAGTCTTGGGCATGGTTGTGGTTGTGCTTAGTTTTTGTCGTGGTGGCCGAGATCGCGCTCAGGAGCGATGACATCGCGTATTCGTTTTTTTAGATCACTGGCTCCTGGAAATCCGCCATCCGCTTTTCGCTCCCAAATCAAAGAGGCCCCGACCCATATCTCGAATACGCCGGCCGTTTCATTTTCCGGATAGAGCAAGACTCCTTCGATTTCTTCTGAGAATGAATGCAAGACTTCCTGGCTCATCCAAGAGGAGCGGAGCATCCAATTGCACTTGGGGCAGTATTTAATGGTGATGCGTGGGAGAGTCATTGATTTAGTTTATGAGAGATTGCCGTGGGTAGATTTATGGTAAAACAGGCTCCCTGATCGGTATTATTCTCAGCAGAGATAGTACCGCCATATTGCTCAATGATTTCTTTTGAGATGGAGAGCCCAAGGCCGAGACCGAAGTGTTGGTTGCTGTTTTTCGTGGTGAAATTTGTTTCGAAGATGTGTTGAAGATTATCTGGTTTTATCCCTGAACCACTATCGCGAATGCAGATTTGGATGCTTTCATTTTGATGCATTGTTGAGACTGATATTTTACCTCCTTCTGGAGTCGCATCCATCGCATTTACCAAGAGGTTGGTAATGACTTGGTTGATTTCTCCTGGAGCGACTTGGGCCCTTGGAAGTTCGGGTAGTTCCAGGCTCAATTCATAATGCTTGAGGCGATGATTTAGTACTACGCGAGTGTCTTGGATGCAGGTAGTGATATCGGTTGCCTCGATGGCACTGTTTTGAGGTTTTCCATATCTTCTGAGGCTCCGCACCAATCCAAAAATACGTTCGGTTGTGAGTTGGGCAGTGCGCAAGTATGCTCCTGTTTCGAAGGCAACTAAGGCATCGGGGACGGCGCGCTCTTGGGCTCGTCTGCTGAGGCTCTTTTTGACAAGGCTAGAGAGATCGGGATCTGAAGTTTTTGGGAGGGATGCAAAGCGCCTGAGTAGGCTTCTCTGGGCGTTGGGATAGGCCGTTTCAAGAGACTTGAGGTGGGCTCGGATTGTCGCGGTGTCGGGTTGATCCTGATGGAGGCCGAGTTCTCGGAGTTTGAGTGCTGATTGAGGACTGAGGGTTTTTGAGTGCTTGGTTTCGAAGGCGTGTTTGGTGCAATCTAGGAGGCCGTCGAGAGATTGGCGGAGGGCGGCAGCGGGATTGTTGATCTCGTGAGCAATTCCTGCGATGAGTTGTCCCATCACAGCGAGGCGTTCGGAGTGGGCGAGGCGTTCGCGCGTTTCTTCGAGTTCTCGGAGAGTGTCTCTGAGATGGTTGCGTTCGTTTTCCAGAGCCATGGAGAGTTCGGCATTCTGGGTGTTGAGTTCGGACATGCGCTGGACTCGATCGCAGAGATTGCCGATGAGGAGATGGTCGACGGTGTTGCTTAGTTTCGAAAAACGTTCGCGTACGCGATCAAAGGAGTCGGCTGTGAAGATGAGACAGGTCGTGTCTTCAGTGGCTCGTGACTTTGAAAGCGTTGGTCGACCCGACCAAAATGAAATGAGACCTAAGAAGGATCCCGGGCCCAGTACATCAACGATGATCTTTTTGTTTTGTAAGTGTTTGCTCTCTCGGGTCAGCTCAGCTTGGCCAGTGAGAATGACATATAGATTATGGTTTGGGGTACTTTCGTTGATGATGATTTCACCGGCTTGATAACTGGATGTGGGGAGTCCTTCGGCTTTTACGAAGTCCATCAGAATGCCCAGGTTTTCGGCATCAAGAGTCGTGTATTTGGCGTTTGGTTCCATCGATTCAATGTGCGGTGTTACGCATCGCCCCAGGTTTCTGGATAACAAAAAACCCGGAGCCGTTTTCGGCAACCGGGTTTTGCGTGATAATAGAAAAGGGCATTATACGAGCACCAACGATGGATTTTCTAGGATGTCGCGGAGGCTGCTTAAAAATTCTGCCCCGTCGGCCCCGTCGACCACACGGTGGTCGCAGCAGAGTGCGAGGTTCATCATTTGACCAGCTTTGATCGATCCATCTTTGGCCACCACCGGTTTCGCGACGGATGCTCCGACGCAGAGGATGGCCGCGTTGGGCGGATTGATAATTCCAAAGAAGTTACTGATCCCAAGACGAGGCATTCCCATGTTTGACACGGTAAAGGTGTGACCGGTCATTTCGTCTGGGGTGAGTTTCTTGGCTTGGGTCTTTTTGATGAGACTCTTCGCTTCTGCGCTGATTTGTCGGATACCCTTGGTGTGGGCGTCTTTGATGGTGGGAGTGAGGAGACCGTCCGGTATTGGCACTGCGAAGGCGAGATTCACCCCATCGTGGTATTGGACATGGTCGCCCATCCAGGATGTGTTCAGTGCGGGAACGCGGCGTAGCGCCTCGACGCTCGCTTTCAAGATGAGGTCGTTTACGGTCAGCTTAACCCGCTGGGATTCCAAGCCGGCATTGAGTTCGGCGCGCAGCTTTAGCAGAGCTTCCGCATTGACTTCGATGCTTAGATAAAAGTGTGGG
>JBCCBL010000121.1:0-8196 GCA_039034055.1 Verrucomicrobiota bacterium
AACGCACCCCATTCACTGCATAAGACATCGGGACTTTCTCCGCAAAGTATGAGCCTTCCCCCTCAATGAGTTCACCAGAGCCTGACTCACACGATTTGATTTTAGCTCTCAAGTCTTCGGCGGCAAGTTTCACCGCGTTCCCGGCAATGAAGGTCGTACAGGAAGCATAGGCCCCAGCGTCAAATGGAGTTCCGGAGGTATCAGCCGCCACGATGTCTATGTCCGAAACCGTGACATTGAGGACATCTGCTGCTATCTGCCGAAGACTCGTATCTGAACCCGTCCCAATATCGGAAGTACCGACATAAAGACAATAGCGTCCATTGGCCTTGCGAGTCATTTTCGCATCCGAGCGGTGCTTAAGAGCGATTCCCGAGGCCAACATCGCAACGGATGTGCCCTCACCGACCGACCACTCACCACTTAAGTTAGGAATATCGCTACGACTAGATTCCAAATCCGTGAAAACTTTTTCGATACATCCTTCAATATCCTGACTTCCGACAGCATGATTCGGCGCATCCTCGTTTCCGATATTTAGAGGCTCTCCCTCGCGAACAATATTTTTGAGGACAAATTCCTCGGGATCGATACCCGCCAATTCCGCGAGATCATGTAAGGTGCTCTCGACAGCGAACGTTGACTGCGTACCCCCGTAACCACGAAATGCGCCCCCAGGTACTGTATTTGTGTAAACCGAATATCCTTCCAAGAATTTGTTGTCGCACCGGTACGCAGCGAGTGCTTCAAAGGAAGAGCAATATAAGATATCCATCGCATGGTTCCCGTAAGCTCCGGTATTGGCAATATACTTCATGCCAAGCGCTGTTAAAGTGCCGGTTGAATCACATGCCACCGAAAATGTAATTTTTGTAGCATGCCGGGTCGTGGTAGCGATAAATTCCTCTTCACGCGTCAATTCCCAATTGACCGGACGGCCCAGTTTCAAAGTCGCAAAGGCGACCAAGTCCTCAACTTGGACTTCTTGCTTGTTGCCAAAACCGCCACCCACACGGGGTTTAAAGACACGGATTTTCTCGACGTCCAACCCCAACAACTTGCTCAAGGTGAGTTGAGCTAGAAAGGGGACCTGGGTGCTACTGCGCACATTCAAAATGCCAGAATCATCAACCCAAGCGGTCGCAACGTGTGGCTCCAAATGAGCGTGTTGCTGCCGAGGTGTTTGGAAGGTAGCCGTTATCTTATATTCGGATTCTTCATACGCTTGGTCAAAATTTCCCCGCTCATCGTGAAGTTCGGCGGCGATGTTTGATTCTGCTCGCGCGATTCCATGCTCATCTACGGCCGCGTGAATTCGAGGGGCGTCCGCCAGCATCGCTTCCTCGGGCTCAAGGACATGAGGCAGTATCTCGTATTCGACATCGATGAGTTTGATCGCCTCATTCGCAATATCAACTCGCTCCGCTACCACGCAGGCAACCCGCTGCCCCACAAAACGAACCACCGAATCCAGCATGAAAGTATCCATGGGATCCTTAACCTCCTCGGGATGACATGCGGTCGAATAGGGAATTCTAGGGACGTCCTCATGGGTGAACACCGCGACGACCCCCTCCAAATCCAAGGCCCGGCTGGAATCAATCATCTTGATCCGTGCATGCGCATGAGGTGAACGCAAAACTTTGATGTGTAGGGAATCCGCCTCTACAAAGTCTGAAGTGTAGGCCTTTTCACCCGTAAGGATCTGCTTTCCGTAGTGGCTGGGCAAAGACACACCAACCGATTTTCTTACAGTGTCCTGCTCTATATTGCACTTTTTCCCAAGAGCATCTTTGATGGACCCATACCCTGTGCAGCGACAAAAATTACCTTTAAATCGATTTTTAAGGTCGCTACTCATCTCTTGAGATGCCGCAGCGGTCATTACGAATCCGGCGGTGCAGTAACCGCATTGAAATCCCTGGGCGTTGTGAAAATCGCTTTGAATTGGGTGTTCACCAGCCTCGGATAGTCCGGCAATAGTAGTAACGTCACCTCCAAGGGCTTGATGCGCCGGCGTGATACAACTCTGCACTGCACACCCGTTTAAATGTACGGTACAACATCCACAGTCGCCGGCGTCGCAACCTCGACGGGGCCCAGTGTATCCACTTTCTCGAAGATGGGAAAGCAGAGATTGGCCGGGGCGAGGATGCTCCGATAGCTCTTTATTATCTACACGCATCATTGAGCGAGGCCTTGAGACAATGCTCCAAATACTTCAGAAGCTAGATTACGAGCCATTGCATGGCGATAACGAGCCGTTCCATGCTGATCTTCCATATATGGATGCTGAGGTAATTCTGCATCAACTCGCGCTTCAATTTCATCAAAATTCTCTGGCATTGATTCAAATTGCAATGCGACAGGATAGACAAGCGTGGCTGAAAAATTGATACGCAGTTTTCCAGAGGGGTATTTAAGGCCAATTACCGAGGTGGCCACATGACTAGTCGTTGTCATTCGGATACGTTTCAATGCCCAATCAGCATCCATATTTTCCTCCGGAATCAAGACCGCAGCTACCCGCTCTCCCGGTCGTAAAACGTTACACATACTTCCAGTCTGAAAGTCTGAGGCGGTGACAATCCTCTCGGTGCCGCTCGAAGATACTAAAACGTATTCAGCGTCCATCGCGACACAGATGGGGCCTATCGCCCCTTTCGCCAAAGACAGCGCAATATTCCCGCCTACCGAGGCGCGTTGGATGACCTTAAAAGACGCCGATACCCCTTGAATCGCGACTGGGAACACCGCACCCGCTCGGAGATGCTCAGGCCACTGATATTTTGCCAACCACCCCAAGGGTGTCGCCGCGGATATGCGGACCATTTGGTGCTCTATCTTTACCCAATCTTCTTCACCTTCGACGTGCAGGACGTCGACCAGGCGTTTCACATCAGGGTGGGGCGCCGAGTAGAGCCAGCTGCCAGCCCCGAGAAATTGGTCCCCTGGGCCAACAGCCACATCCTCGTCAGCCTGCGTAATCGCGGTATATGCTTTTACGTTGGTAAGATCCATACTCGCCAAGAACTTAGCAGAAAATTGGCCAGAGTCTAGTGCGAGGGGTTCTTCAGCTTTGGCCGACAGGATCAACGGCGTTCAGGGAACGCCATTTTAAATTTCTACCCGCTCGGCGTCTTTCCAGAGAGTTTCGATACTGAAATACTCGCGCTTCTCGTCGGTGAGGATATGCACCATAAAATCAAAAGCATCTACAACGATCCACCCACTAGAAGACTCTTTGTCGGCCCCAATTATCTGAATTTTATGCTGCTTGCAGGCCATTTCTACGGCGATTCTCAAAGCCCGCAGGTGAGGCTCAGACATGCCCGAAGCCACTACGATATAATTAGTGATGCTCGATTTCTCGGACACATCGAGAACCCTCAAATCAGTCGCCTTCTTATCTTCCAAGGCTTCGCAGCAGATGCGAAGGGAATCCATAGCAGAGATTGAAGAATGCGTATCGGTCATTTAATCGTATTTTCAGAAGCGTCAGCTCGATACAGAGCGTTCTCTTCGATATAAGCAAGGACAGATCTCGGGAGAAACAGGTCGTTTGGTAGACCATGCTGAAAACGATCCCGTATCTCGGTAGAGCTGATTTCGATGGCATGGCTCCGCACACGGGTGACTTCGATAGAAGACGTCGGCATATCTTCCGCAGCAAATCCAGGCCGTTCAACCGCTAAGAACTTCACTGCCCGCACCAGGTCCTCGATCTGATGCCAGTGTTCTAACTGATTCACCTGGTCTCGACCAAGTATCCAATACAAAACTGCCTCGGGGTGCAGTCTTCGAAAGGCCTCCACCGTATCGATCGAATAGCTCACCCCTCCGCGTTTGATCTCGATATCCGAGACTGAGAAATTGGCAACGTTTTCGACTGCCTTGCTGACCATGTTTATGCGGTGAGTATCGGAAGCTCGGGGACTCCTTGACTTCAGCGGGGATGCCGCCGCTGGAACCAGCACGACCTCATCTAAATTGAATTGCTCAATACAGTCTTGAGCGACGATTAGATGACCGATGTGTATTGGATCAAAACTGCCCCCATATATCCCGATATGTTTTTTGGCCTTCGCGATCATGTTTTAGATAAACAGTCGAGTCCCTCGCAAATCACTCAACAAAATTCGCACCCGCTATTCAGATCCAAATCCATCCAAGGCTACCCAAGTGTCCGCTGAAAAGTCATAGAGCCAACGGTCCCCGCTATCGGTGGTCGCATAGGCAAACCACGCTCCCCGATCCGTGATGTAAATGTATGGAAAGGCGTCAGAGGTCGTCCAAATCCATCCCAAATCCGAAGAGTAAAGGAACATTTCACCACTTGCCGCTCCGGCTTGGGCGTAGACCCAGCCTAGGGATTGGTGGTAGATCCATGGCTCGGATTGAGTGAAAAAGAGCCCAAATGCAGGATCATAGTCCCATCCATCACCTACCGGCTCCGCGTTCGGAAACAAGCTTGCGACAAAGTCTGAAACCGTTTCTGGAGCTGGAGTCGGTGTCGGAGTCGGTGTCAAAGATGATAGTCCAGATGGGATAATGTCTAACTTCACATTTTCCGCATTCGCCACCGTCACGGTGGTCTCCGTCGCAAAGTCAGATCCAGTTACCGAGACAACATAGCTTCCATCCTGTCCCGAAGACAAGGGGATCGAATAACCTCCCGAATTCGTGGTCACGGCATAAAAACTATTGCCATTGATCCTAATCTCGACCCCACCGATTCCCTCACCGATGTCGTAGAATTGATCACCATCTTGGTCATCGAAAACCACACCGGTGAGAATTGGAACATCGTTAAACTGGAGGCCGAAATTCTGAACAACGGTTACCGGCCCGACGCTATTTGAGAATGTCCCATTGGTGCCCAGGACGACCCCCACCCCGATCTCGCGATAATTCACATCGTGAATATTCAAGCGATGCCCTGGTGGATTCTGCATACCTCCAACGGAGTCGGCGCCAGCTCCCCAATCGATTTGAAATCCTGCGTGGCCGTATTCAACCGATTCTGCATAAGCAAAAGTATTTTCACCAACGCGTGTCCAAAAATAGCCTGCATCGTCTGCTCGAGACCCGATCGTACTCCCGTCGGAGCCGGTGTGACTCTGGAACACATTCTCGAATTGATCCAAGGCATGCCCGTAAGCCATGTCTTGCAGGTCTGCGTTGATCGCCAGCGGAGGGAGCGACTGATTCAGGGATGCAAACTGCTCGATCATCAAATCGAGATCGACCTCAAACTGCGCGATTGCCGACAAGATATCTGCATCCGTAGTGGCGGCTAAGCGCAACGCTTCCGCATTGGCGTCCTCGCGGGCTCGATTGATCAGCTCAACAAAAAGCTGCTCTTCTGGTGTCGGATCCCCAATTGAATAAAGACTCTGTCCGAGAGCGCGGGTACCCGATCCCAATGCAAGACTACAGATCAGCATCAGGGCGCTGGGTAATCTGCTAAGATTCCTCTTGGGGGCTGTGGGCTCGATCTGGGACATCACTCGGGGACATCCTAAAGAAGACAAAAATCACGAAAATGGCAACACTGATTGCGAAGGCGACCGGGAGTGCTGGAATGGCATCGACTAGTTTGGCATTTTCCAAAAGCCGATCGCTCAGATCCGGATGCTTTCCAAGGACTCGTTCTTCAGATGCGCTCATGAGAAGCGCGAGCGCCCAAGTCGCCCCACTGTAGGCCAGGTTGAAACTCAGGCCACGAAAACTCAGAACAGTCGCTCGCTGCTCCGAGGCGGTGACTTGATTCAAATACTGCGAAACAAAAAAATTCAAAAAACTCCAGCCCGCCATCATTGGAAGCACCCAGAGCAATCCAAAATATGGGATAAATAAGGACACTCCAATTAAACCGATCAACGTCAGCCCGGCGATGTTTAGGAAATTTCCGAGAGGCCCGAAGCGAACTCCGAGCTTTCGAGCAATTCCTGGCCAAATCACACCCAGTCCGGACATCACTGCGCCGATTATTCCGTAGGACGCCTCCGGCAATTGAATCACCTGATAATATTGGCTCGCGAAGGTAATGAAGCTCCGCAGGAATGCGTCTACCAAGAATCCGCCGCAGATCACCGCCAAGGCGAATGGAGTTTTGAAAATCCAAACCCCAGCGGAGAATACAAGTTTAGTTGAGACGAGCATTTGACGGAAAATGGGCAGCCTCGCTACCGTTTTCGCATTTCCCGACTCCCGTGTTTTCAGAGCTGCGATCAGGACAAATACTGAACTTAACAAGGTCAGAAACAGTGGAATCCGCAAAGTCTGCTCTCGGCCAAATTGCCACTCAATACCCAGCATATTACAAAATCCATTGAGCATCCGCTCGTCATACAAAGCACTTCCGATCAGCAGTGCCGCCGTGAAAGCCAAGGACTGAATCTGCATCAACCTGGCCAGCACGCCATCCCACAGCCGCTCCATCCCGGCCTCCTTCAGGGTGTCGTACGCCAAGGCCTCATCAGCCCCACTCACCAAGGCTTCGGAGGCTCCACTGAGGATTCGATTCACCACTAAAACCCAAAACAAAACCGACACATTTCCCGACGGAACGAATGTGAAAATCGACATCTCAATAATCATCAAGATTGCACCCAGGATCATCAGACTGCGCCTACCAATCGAATCTGCGAGCGCCCCCGAAGGCACCTCGAGCACCACAATTCCAAGACCCCAAATCATATTTAGAATCAAAAACTGCTGAGTCGTGAGCCCCAGATCCAAAAACACTAAGGCGTAAACTGGATAATAAAAACGTGCGTTGTATAACACACGAAACACCAAAAACATGCGAATATTTGGCAGGCTGAAGGGAGACTCCTTTGCCCCTTTTGGACCGGATTCAGACATGAGATCGGCCTGCGATCAAATCACTCCTCCTTCGAGGCCACTGCATCAGCCTCGCTGTTTTCCCGATGATTCAGTAAAAACTGGAATGAGCTGATACCTTCACCATCCTCTCCAATCAGCGCCATGTTCACTCCCATAATAAAGGGCTTCCTGACAAACAGAGGTCCCGTGTATGCACTGATTCCTGATCTAAACCGCAAAACGACAAACTCTGAATCGCCGATTCGCGGATCGAGTCGTGCATTGATGCGGGCAACCACCGGCTCAGTGACAAGCTGTTCCTCCTCGTCAATAAAGTAAACGTGTAAACGATTCCGTTCGACACGGAAGTTAAACTTAAGCCCATCTCTAAAAGTCTGCACGTGTCCCCAAGTCAAAAAAGGCTCTTTCGGCTCCTCCGAATTAGAGGCATCTTGGGCCTCCAAATGAAGCCCGAATGAAATGAGAACGCCAAACGCGCACAACAGCCTCGCCAGATAACCCTTCATAAACCCTAGGCTTACATAAATAGCCTTGCTGACAACGCAAATTCACGAATTGTCATGATCGAGAGTTCAAGTTGTTGAAATATTGAAAGTTCCAAATACGGATCTTGACCTAAAGGTCTCTGATGATATTTCTCCACTTTTGCAAATTTCCAAATCTTAAAGACATGGCCCAACCAAAACGCAAGCAGTCAAAGCGCCGCAGCCGCCTTCGTCGGGGAGCTAACCGCTATCAGGCACCTCTATTGGCGCGTGACCCCTCAGACGGTTCTATTTTCGTGCCTCACCGCGTAAACCCAACGAATGGCATGTATCGCGGCCGCCAAGTGATCGACGTAGAGATCTAGTCTCTGCGAAATCCGTTTTCCGTCTCCCCATTAGCGTGGAATCTGCAACTTCCGCAGTCGCTACCGCTGAAACTCCGAAAACCGCCGAAGAGGCTGTCTCGGGGCTCATCGCGGTAGACATTATGGGCGGGGACAAAGGACCCGAAGAGATCCTTTCCGGCATTGAACTAGCACTCGAACAGAGCCGCGAAATTTCCGGTATTGTCGCGGTCGGCGATCCTACAATCATCCAACCTTGGCTCGATTCCAAGGGACTCGGGCAGTCAGGAAAAGTGAAAATCTTTCCGACGAGCCAAGTCATCGACATGGATGAGAAGCCCATCTTGGCCCTCAAAAAAAAGCGCGACTCCTCAATGATGCGCGCGATCGAGCTGGTCAAAGACGGAGCTGCCCAAGCCGTCTTGAGTTGTGGTAATACGGGCGCTCTGATGGCCGGGGGCACCTTAAAACTCCGAACCCAGAAAGGTATCGAACGCCCGGCGCTTGCCACCGCC
>JBCCBL010000122.1:0-8170 GCA_039034055.1 Verrucomicrobiota bacterium
GCACCAAGCTGCGAGGTTTATTTGAATGGACCGGTCTGCCTGCTAGAATCCAGATGCGTAACTGTGGCCATGACCATCTCATGGAGTTCGACTGTTGTTATGGAGCGGGCCTGATCATTAGGAATTCGGTATTGAAGCAAATCGGTGGCTTTGATGAAGGGTATTTTTACCAATACGAGGACTATGATCTGTGCTACCGCGTCAAAGCGGCAGGTTACGAGAATTGGTATCAGCCTGCGGCGACGATGACTCATTTCTACGAACGCGAGGACACCGTGTTTCATCCCGGCCTCAAGAAACACCTTAAATCGATACTGAGATTTCAAATGCGAAATATTTGGAAAATCTCTAAGTCTCCACCCGTCCATACCCGTAAATTTGATGGCGATCTGGTGCCTCCGATAGGAATCGAACCTGCTGTTGCTCAGTGAATAACGCTCTTCTCTAACTCTCAAAGTCTCCCAACCGATGTCAACGACCCTCAGTCTCGACACCCCCATCGAATCGTGCCCGAAGCAATGGCACTTCCGAATGAAGCTGAATCTTGGGATTAAGCTCTTTCGGCGGCTTGTTATCAATTCTTCTGTTCTGCTAGTGGCTGAGATACTCGGCCTATTTTTAGTCTACGAAGCATCCGCCATTTCATTGAATATCATTTTTGGCCACTCTCTAGAATTTTCCTGGTTCTACCTGAGTGTGCTTATCTGGGCAATCGGCTCGATAGCCTGGGGGCTCCTTCCGGGCTGGGGCCTATCAGCATTTGAGTCTCTCCGCAGACAGGTCATTCTATGCATCGGCACTTTTCTGATTATAGCGCTGCTTGACTTCGATACAGGGGGGCGGTTGGCAGCCGCTCTATCCTGTATGATGGCTATTCCGCTCATCCCGGCGTGCCGTATCATTGCAAAGAACCTGCTGGTATCGCGGGAGATTTGGGGAACGCCTGTCGCGATCTACGGCGGCGGATCGGCGGGTCGAGAAATCATCAAAAGATTCAAGGCCGACCCAGGGAAAGGATATCATCCAATCTGTGTATTCGATGATAATCCAGAGCTGGCCAACACCTCCATCGAAGGCGTCCCGGTCTGTGGTAATACCAACTCAATCGCTAAGAATGTCCCGATTGCTATTTTGGCGATCACGCAGATAAGAGGTCAAAGGATCGGTGAAATGATGCAGCAATCCCTCTCAAGCTATTTGCGAGTGATCATGATTCCCAACCTGATCCACAGTCCCTCCCTCTGGGTCACCTCCCGCGATATGTGCGGGGTGCCTGGATTGGAGCTTAAAAATAACCTCCTAGACCCGAGTCTCCGTATCGTCAAAAGCTGTTTCGAAGCTACCGTCGCGACACTGACGCTGCCATTCTGGGGGAGCCTCTATTCGCTGCTATATGCGATGATCTGGTTCGACGACCGCAAAAATCCGATCTACAAGCAAAAGCGAATCGGTCAGCGTGGCGAAGTGTTTGAGACCTGGAAGTTTAGAACCATGGTGCCTGATGCAGACAAGGTGTTACAACAACACCTCGACTCGAATCCCGAACTCAAGGAAGAATGGGAAGCGAATTGCAAATTGAAAAACGATCCCAGAATCACGCGTGTGGGCAAATTTTTGCGTAAGACCTCCCTCGATGAAATCCCTCAATTGGTGAACATATTGAAGGGCGAGATGTCTCTAATCGGACCGCGTCCCCTTCCAGACTATCATTATGTGCAGCTTCCTGAGAGTGTTCGCATGCTCCGTGAACGGGTGAAGCCCGGTATCACCGGCTTGTGGCAAGTTTCAGGTCGGAGCGATGCTGGCAATGAGGGCATGGTACGTTGGGACCCTTATTACGTCAGAAACTGGTCCTTATGGCTCGATATCGTGATTTTAGTCCGAACGGTTCGAGTGGTCTTAAGTGGCCGCGGTGCCCGGTAATAAGATGGCACTATTCCTGCCTTTATCCACCGAATAAAACAAGGCAGGGATGTTAAATGAATGACCGTTTCTGAGAATATCGTTGTTTGTAACGAATTGTCCGATTGAACTCCATTCGGCGTCCTTGCATAGATCTCATCCTTAACTCTAATCCTATCTCTCTAACCGCTGTGTTTCCAAAATTTGATTTCCTCATCGTGGGGGCAGGTTTTTCAGGCCTTGTCCTCGCCGAACGCATCATCAATGTCACCGGCAAAACCTGCCTTGTTGTCGAAAAGCGCGACCACATTGGTGGGAACTCCATGGATGAGTATGATGAGCACGGTGTATTGATTCACAAATACGGCCCTCACTATTTCCGAAGTAATTCTCAGGAAGTCATTGAATACCTATCACAATTTACGGAATGGCGGCCCGTTGAATATAAAGTACGCAGCCATACTAGGGATAAGTATTGGAAATTCCCCGTAAATTTAGAGACTTTCGAGCAATATTTGGGACGCGAGAGCACTACCGAAGAATTTGAACAATGGCTTGAAGATAACAAGGTTCCGATCGAGAACCCCAAGAACTCCGAAGAGGTAATCATCTCTCAGGTGGGCTGGGAGCTTTACGAATTGTTCTTCAAGGGCTACACGCTCAAACAATGGAAACGGCATCCCAGAGACTTGGACGCATCGGTGTGCGGCAGAATACCGATTCGCACGAATCGAGATGGCCGGTATCTCCGCGAAGAATTCCAAGCACTCCCCAAAGCAGGCTATCAAACACTTTTTAAGAATATCGTAAAGGCCTGTGGGGATAAACTGAAAATCATGCTGAAAACGGATTATCGCGAAATTCTCGATACGATTGAATATGATACTATGTTTTACACAGGTCCGGTGGATGCGTATTTTGATTTTTGCTACGGAGATTTACCATATCGCTCGCTCACATTCGAACACGAACACTTCGATGCCGATCAACTCAAAGCACGCGAGCCGATAAGCGGTAAAGTAGGTTTCTATCAACCTGAAATGCAGGTGAACTATCCGAATGACCACGACTACACGCGCATCGTCGAAGTGAAGCATGCCACCGGTCAAGCCTGCACTAATTCTACAATTGTGAAGGAGTATCCGGCGGACTACGTGCGTGGTGAAGAAGCTTATTATCCAGTGCCCAACGACGAATCTAAAGAAATATATCGCAAATACAAAGCGCTCGCAGACGCCGAGCCGAACGTCCACTTTGTGGGCCGCCTGGCGATCTACAAATATCTTAATATGGATCAATGCATCTTGATGGCACTGAGAGCTTTTGAACGCACCGTTAAAAAGACTGAACAGTCCTGCAACGAACCCGTCGAGGCCTAGGGTAGCACGCGGATTATTTTTAATTGAGTGAACCCCAAGTATGACTGATCAGCCTCGAGTCGTCATGAGCTTCGGAATGAGCTTTCGCCCATTCCAGGGAAGGTATATGCGCGTCATCAATCAGGCGAAGAGTCTTGTTGAGGCTGGATTTGATGTGACGATTTTGGCTTGGGATCGAGAATGCGACGGTCCCGAGCAAGAGACCTTGGACGGAGTGAAAATTGTCCGCTTTCAAATCAAGGCCCCGGTCGGCAGTGGGCCAAAGAATATTTTTAAGATGCTCAAATTCAATTGGGCAGTTCGCAAATATCTCAAGCAAGACAAACCCGACATCGTCCACTGTTATAACCTCGATACCATCATTACTAGCCTAGTCACCGCCCGCTCATTGGGCGCGAAGGCGGTTCTCGATCTCTGTGAGCCGAACTATTACGCGATGTGGGAAGGCAAGCGTAGTATATTTCTGGATGCAATTAATTTCGTAGAGGCTCAATTTTCCAAGCGGTATGACTTCCTGTGTGTTCACAACGAATATCAGGTGCGAAAGTTTGAATCTCATGGACTCAACAATGTGTTGAAAGCGGGATCTTACCCAACACTAGTTTTCGAAGCCTCGGGTACTCGAGAATTTACCAAAGATACGATGATAATAGGTCGTGTGGGCTCTGTTTATGAAGACAATGGAATTGAAGAGTTGTTGGCCGCCTATAGAATTATTCTAGACAAGGTAGAGAGCGGTGAGATTGCTCAGAAGTTCAAGCTTCTACTGGCCGGTCGGGTTTTTGAATCATATCAAGAAACCTATGACAAACTCTGTGAACCTTTTGGAGACACGATTGAGCGTATCGGCGCGTTTCCAATGACTGAAATACCAGCCTTATACGGTCGTATTGACATTGGAACCGTTCTGTATCGGCGGACAAATTGGTTTGCACCGATTACCCCAACAAAACTATTTGATGCGATGAGCTGTGGCGTCCCTTTGGTCGCTACTGACATGGGAGAAGTGAAAGAAATTCTCAATGAAAGTGAATCGGGCGCTATTGTCGATGAAACGAACGCGCTGGAATTAGCGGAAGTGATCATCGCTCTTGCTGCCGATCCCGATCGCCGTAGATCTTATGCTGAAAATGCCAGTACGGCCTCCCGCGCAAAATACACTTGGGAAGTCTACAAAACTGATTTCATAAACAAATATACGGAGCTTCTGGAGGCTCCCGCCCGACTCAAAAGCTATGCGATTCCCGCTTAATCTCTCCAAAGGACTGGTATCCCCGTGTGTATTGATTGTTTCGATACTAATTTTCACGAGTTGTGCTACTATTGAAGACTCAAACTTGCCTGCTTTTGAAAATAGGTCGGAAGCATTTTCGTCCAACTTCCGCCCTCCGGTGGACAAGAGCCAGGAATTTTATCTCTATCCTGGTGACGAAATCCAGGTGAAGTTTTATTATGATCCTGAGCTTAATGAAACGCTGCGAATTCGTCCTGATGGGATCATCAATTTGAACTTGATCGAACCGACCTTGGCGGCCGGGAAGACTCCTGAAGAATTGGCGGAATTGTTGACCGAGCGTTTCGCGGAAATGATCGATAACCCGCGCCTCACAGTCATTGTGCGGGATATTACCAATCGAGTCATTTATATAGACGGTGAGGTGGGAGATCCACAGGCTCTTCCCACTCGGTCGACTCGGGTGAATGTCTTTCATGCGATTGCTCTTGCCGGAGGTGCTCGGCGATCTGCTGATCTGAGCAATGTATCGATCATTCGCAACACGAGCGACGGCTTAGATGGTGTGAAGCTGGACCTCACCAAGGAAGATCGATGGGAGCAAGGATCTTTACTCCTCTTTCCTGGGGACATCGTTTATGTGCCGCGCCGGGACATTGCATATGCTGGTGATTTCGTTGAATTCTACATCAACAACCTCGTCCCGGACTTCATTCGAGTCAGCGGAGCGGCCACTTACAATTTGAATCCACGAGATGTTCAGGAGGGGCCTAACCCCGGTGAAGCTGAAGATGGCAGCCTAGATTGAGCGTCAGGGATTTTATTCATTCATGAGCGATCACGCACAACCGAATGTGGTAGTTTCCTCAATGAAGGTGACTATCATCAAAATGAGCGGCAGTTTGGCTGGCTTCATTGCGATATTGTTGATTGCGCGGACGTATGGATCTAATGATGTGACGGATGCCTTTTTCATCGGGCGTTTGTTGCCGATTATCATTGCCACTCAGATCGCACGTGCGCTCTCGATTGCGCTCGTGCCAGTGTTTTCTAGGATTCGGGACGACCAGGGTGAGGAAGCATGTCTGAAAGCGGCCCGTTCCTCGATCAGCGCGGTAGCCTGTTTGCTTCTTATTTTTACGGCAATATTCGCCGCCTTTTCTCCGATCATTCTGAAGCTGCA
The DNA here is from genome assembly GCA_039034055.1 of Verrucomicrobiota bacterium. Taxonomy (GTDB): domain Bacteria; phylum Verrucomicrobiota; class Verrucomicrobiia; order Opitutales; family JABSRG01; genus JBCCBL01. The sequence continues at coordinate 5,699 of JBCCBL010000122.1, forward strand.
AGCACCTGGTTTTGACGAGGATCAATACACTTCGGCGTTCACGATCGCGATGACCTTGTTACCGCTATATTTTCTACTCGGCACGAATTCAGTCCTTGAGGGGTTTCTCAATCTCAAACATGCATTCCTCCCAGCCGAACTGGCCTCTGCGATGACGTCCTTCGGCACCATCGCTGGTATTCTTTTTTTAGCGCCATACATGGGCTTGCAAGGTGTTGCCGTGGGTACAACTTCTGGCGCACTCCTCGGGTTCTCGCTTCTATTCATCTTTGCATTTCGTCGCTACGGCTTGGGGCCCTCCCTGGATCTTCGCCTCGGTTTGCAGACCATTCTGGGGGGTTCCAAAGCTTTGATGTCGATCTTCTATGGAGTCTCCACTGGACAGGCAGCTATGATTATCGCTCAGGCCTTTGCGACGACCCTTGGGGAAGGCAAGGCCACGATTTTCAGTTACGCGGTGAGGTTGGTAACCGGCTTCCCGTTTATGGGTGGTTTGGCAATTGGTAAGGTGTTGATGCCCCGTCTATCCAAGGATGCTAATTCGGAGGATCCAGAGGTTCTTCGAAGTTCGGTGCACCAAATTTTGCGTGGAATTGTCTTCATCTTCACACCGTATACCATCGCATTTTTTCTGTTCCGCGATGTTTTTGTAGATATGCTCTTTTCACGTGGTATGAGTTTGGAGAACATGAAAGACCTTAGCGATACCTTGGCTTGGTATTCCCCCGCCATCCTTTCTGGTGCGGTGAACATCATTCTTCTCCGGACTTTTCATTCGCTCGACGAGTCCACCATAATCTTCCGAAGTTCGACCGTATTTTTGATCACGAATTTGGCTACAATCTACTTCCTATCACACCTTGGAGGGGCTGGAGTCGCGGGTCTTGGAGGCGCTTACGGAGTGGCCACAAGCCTGCAAATGTGTGGCCTTATGTTTTTGCTTTCCAAACGAATTGGCCGATTCATCGATCAGAGATTTATTCTTTTCCTGGGAAAACTCCTAGTCGGCATGGGACTGGCCTCAATACCAGTCCTCATCTTTCTGCCAAACGACCTTTTAACAACTAACAAACTCTCTGATTGGGCGATATCGGCCCTGATATTGGGCTTGATGGGGGCCATTGGAACGGCGGCATTGTCCGTGCTTCGGGTGGCTGAAATGCAACGAATAACTCAGCTCCTCGCGAGGAAGTTCCTCCGTAAGCTAGCTTCTTAAGACACTGCTGTTGTGATTATAGATGAATCGGCTGAAAAGCTAATCAAACATACTGTTTACGTTTTCTTCCGGCGTAAGTTGATGATGGTGACCATTTTTGGAATTACGTCCGTTCTAATGCTTTTTCTGACGATCCTCGTCACGCCTACTTATCGGGCGGCTACCCGAGTCTTGGTCGAGCACAATTACAAGCAGCAGCTAGGCTTGTTTCGAGAGGTCACCACCCCCGGTGAATTGAATACTCGGGTCAATTACAACAATAACATCATCAACATTCTGCAGAGCGAAATCCTCGCTGCAAAAATTGTTGACGAATTCGACTTAGCGGAGCGTTTGCGAAAATCTAAGGAAGAGCCCGAGCACTTTCGTGATCAGTTCAAAATGGGCATCGTGAATTTCATCCTGTGGCCTAAAGACTATGCCGTAGAGCGCGGTTGGCTCGGCACGACTCCGGATGATTGGCGAGCTGATGCAATCGAGGCTTTTATTGAGGAGACTCTGGACGTCGAACTCGTTGAAGATACTGAAATCATCGAAATAGCGATCTTTGGTGAATCCCCCGAAATGGCGAATCAGATGGTGACGCGCGTCACCAAGCTGCTGATCAAGACCCTTCTCGAACTCAACCGTTCAGAAGCGACAAAAGCATACAATTTCGCGGTATCCCAGGGTGAAGAATTCAGACAGCGTTACGAAAGACTTAGAGATCAAGTCGAAGAGCTGAAAGTGACTCTGCGTGTAGCGTCATTTGCCGATGAAAAGCGCCTTTTGCTTGAGCACAAAGAGAGCCTTGAGGAACAACTCACGTCGGTACGCTCTTCCAATGCAGCACTTCAACAGGAGCTCGCAGAGGCACGAAATCAAGCCGATAACGCTAGGCTTTCCCCAAGTAAACAAGAAGAGATCACCTCGACGATTAGCGATCTCGAAATCACCATCGCTGGCAATGGTGGACGTCGGGAAAACCTCGAGATTAATCTCGAGCAGGTGAGTCTCGAAATTGACGACGTTATCAAGCGCGAAAACGAATTCAGCGCCCTCCAAAACGACTTAAATCTCACCGAGCATATTTATTTTCAGCTCGAAGAAAAAATTCAAGAGCTTGGCATTCAACAGGGCAGCCAGACCGGCGAATTTGGCATGACTGTTGTTGACCGGATGCCGGTCTCTGAGAGTGCGGATCCCGATTGGCCAGATCTGATTTTATTTATTCCTGTGATCATCGTCTTTGCTTCCGGTCTCGCGGTTGGATTTCC
>JBCCBL010000123.1:0-8150 GCA_039034055.1 Verrucomicrobiota bacterium
CTCATCATAAAAAGCAATTTCCTTGAGATGCCATCCATCGGGCAGCATACCAGAGTTTCCGTTTATGGTCGGCACTCCAAGGGTCTGCGCTAGCCTCAGAGCCATCATGTGTCCTTCGAGGCTCAAGAGTTCTTTCGGTAGTATCGACGTGTTCGGATCAATCGAACGATAACCCCAAAAAGCATCGATTGGATAAGGAGGGGGATCAATCCCTTTCATAACCCATTCTTCAGACTGGAGCTGCAATCTGAAATGCTTTTCGATCATCCAATTTTCGGCAAAAAGCAGTAAACATAGGAGCAGCGTTAATATCCGGAAACCGATGTTGAATTTCCTATCAATTAACACGCTTAGATATTTCGCTACGGAGGCGAGGGCTATCACATAAAGAATCGTATTCAATCTAAATACCGCCCGAATACCGTCAGCTCCCGGCACTACTTTCATCACGATTGCCCACAAGCTATAATCGCCAAACCGTGCCATTACCAGTGATAGTGAAAACACAGCGATGCCCGCCCACAGCATAAAACGTTTGTGAGGTTCATTCCTATTTTTCAGGGCAAGCAGGAATAGGACAATGAAGGTGATCAGAAAGAACCATGGAAACCCGTAGTAAAGTTCATTCTGCAAACTCGGCTCAGGGAAACTTACCGGCACCTTCAGTTTTTCGAACCAAAACGCATTATATCGATTCATAGAACCAAAAGACGTCCAGTCTGGTAGCGTAGCCAAGGCCGACATAAACGATCGTCCGCCCGACATATTATACGCCGGCAAATATACGTAGATAAACACGCCCAGTATCGGCAATACCGAAGAACCTGCGATGAATAAATATCTCTTCAATTCCCAAAACCGTTTAAGCAGTTCACCGAACCTTGATTTATTCAAGAGTACCCAAACAACAAAACACCAGCTCGCGACAAAAAGGACAAACCATCCGATATAAAAGGTGCTAAAGGTGAGAAGTGCATACACGAAAAAAGCACCAGCCCAAAAAAACGTTGCCCGTTTCAGTCTATTCTCCTGGGCACTCGATCGCCCAAACTCCGCAAGCAGCACGATTGCCGGAACTAGCCATATCGACAATAACTGAAGATGCGAATTAAGAATAATCGTCTGAATAGGGGCTCCACAAATGAATAAGATGGAAGCGGCAGCCGCAACCCTCAGTCCAACTCCGATCCTCAAGAGCAAAAATAAAAAGCTAAAATAACCCAGACTGGCGTAAACGAAAAGACTCCCATGCATCGCCATAACAGGCTCCCATCCAAAAACGCGGAATATTGAATAAACAACACCATTGAGAAAAAAAGTGTCCGTATATCCTAATACATCCTGCTGTGGATAGAAAAACAGCGGCGCGTTCCATAAAACATCACCAGAAAACGCCATATACCAGTGTTCAAAGCATGACAGAATGAGCTGACCATCTAAGAAGTCCACCATAGCCTGGAGGTCGCCACCAAGCAGATGGCCCCTGAAACAGACGAACATGCTAAAAATGTAGCCAACCAAAGCCACCGCTACGTTTCCAAATAGTTTCATCGTCAACGCATCGGTCCAGTTCTAAAATTTAAAGCCATTGTTACTTGCAACAAAACGGGCCACTCATTGAGAGCGATCCTGCGCTAAAACCGTTAAATATTCCCGGTCATTTTCGCAGGAACGACCCACTCATCAAACTGTTCCTCAGTGAGGATGCCTAGTTCAAGAGCCGCGGCCTTCAGCGAGGTATTCTCAGCATGTGCCTTCTTCGCAATCTTTGCCGCATTATCGTAACCGATGTGCGGATTTAGAGCGGTCACTAGCATAAGAGAATTTTCGAGATGCTGATCAATACGATCTTGGTTTGGCGCAATCCCAATTGCACAGTTGTCATTGAATGCTTGACACGCATCGCCGAGTAGATTCGCCGACTGAAGAAAGGCATTGATCATCACCGGCTTATAGACATTCAACTCAAAATGGCCATTGGATCCCCCAATTGTAATGGTTACATCGTTACCCAAAACCTGCGTGCAGACCATGGTGAGAGCCTCGACCTGAGTAGGGTTCACTTTGCCGGGCATAATCGAAGAACCAGGCTCATTAGCCGGAATGATCAGCTCCCCGATTCCCGAACGAGGCCCTGAAGCGAGCAGGCGGATATCATTCGTGATTTTCGTGAGCGCCACCGCAAGCTGCTTAAGCGCGCCATGTGACTCAACAATCGCATCGTGCGCAGCCAGCGATTCGAACTTGTTCTCCGCGCTGACGAATGGATAACCCGTCAACTCAGCAATCGTCTTGGACACCGACTCTGCGTATCCCTTTGGCGCATTCAAACCAGTGCCTACCGCAGTGCCCCCGAGTGCCAATTCAAGCAGATGCGGGTAAGTGTTTTCCAATGCTCTCAATCCATGATCAAGCTGCGACACATAACCGGAAAACTCTTGGCCGAGGGTCAGCGGAGTCGCATCCATCCAGTGAGTACGGCCAATCTTTACGACGTCCTTCATCGCCTCACCTTTTTCGGCGAGTGTATCCCGGAGTGTCTTTATCTTCGGAACCGTCTGCTCAACCAAGACTTTATACGCCGCAATATGCATCGCAGTCGGGAACGTATCATTGGATGATTGGGACTTATTTACATCATCGTTGGGATGAATGGTACGGCTTCCCTCACCCAATGTGTTCCCCTCGATCACATGGGCACGATTAGCGACAACTTCATTGGTATTCATATTCGACTGGGTACCAGAACCGGTCTGCCAGACGACCAAAGGGAAGTGATCCTCAAGATCGCCCGCAATCACCTCGTCACAGGCTGCGGCGATCAACTTCGCCTTCTCTTCGGATAAAACGCCCTTCTCAACATTAGTCAAAGCCGCCGCTTTTTTCAGGTAACCAAAGGCTTGAATGATCTCTTTGGGCATGGATGCCGCCGGTCCAATCGGAAAGTTTTGAATAGAGCGCTGGGTTTGGGCGCCCCAATATTTATCAGCAGGGACCTCAACCGGGCCCATAGTATCTTTTTCAATGCGAGTCTTCATGATTTCAGCTTATCTCGAATAATGAATAGGACTGAATAGGTAGCATTTCTTGGAAAGCAAAGTGAATAGCGCAGTGAATCCAGAATTCTTCCGCGCAGCAGTATTTGAAGCCCTAATCGAAGCTATCATTCACGCTAAGGGTCATAAGCCAATCCCACTCACCTAGATTCAAAAAAGCCGAGAGACGCCTCAAACCCGAACGCAGAGAAATCCCTCCTCAGCAAAGACTATCGAAAGCACTTAGCGACTGGAGAGAGTCGGCATCTTCGGCACCGCGTCGATCAGTTTCTGGGTGTAGGCGTCTTGCGGATCCGCATAGATGGCATCGGCGCTCGCATGCTCGACGAGTTTTCCGCGATTCATGACCAAGACCTCATCGCTGATGTGCTCAACAATCGCCAAATCATGGGCGATGAAGAGATAGGTCAACTGCATCTCTTTCTGTAGATCTTGCAGAAGGTTTACGATTTGAGCCTGGACGCTCACATCAAGAGCGCTGACTGACTCATCGCAGATGACAAACCGCGGCTCCAAAATTAGAGAGCGTGCTATATTAATGCGCTGCCGCTGACCTCCACTAAACTGATGAGGGTATCGATTCAGGAAATCTGCCGAAAGTCCGACCTTGTCCAAGAATGATCCAATTTTCGCACGACGCTCTTCGCGCGACATTTCGGGGAAATGAATCTGCAGCGGTTCGCCAATAATGGCCTCCACCGTCATGCGCGGATCCAGAGAATTGTAAGGATCCTGGAAAATCATCTGAATCTGCTTCCGATAAGGGAAAAAGGCGCGGTCATCCAAATCAGAAATTTTGCTCCCTTCGAAATAAACCTCCCCGCCACTCAGTGGAGCCAATCGCGTGATCGCGCGACCCAAAGTGCTCTTGCCGCTGCCACTTTCCCCAACGAGACCAACCGTGGTTCCGGCTTTCACCGTGAAAGAAACATCGTCAACCGCCTTAACCACGTGTTTTTGCTTCCCGAGAAAGCCGGAGGAAGATTCAAAAAAGACTTTTACGTTTTTCGCTTCGAGCAGAGACACTTTCCGGAATCTAGCAATGAGATCGGGAGTGTAAACTCACAAACATGAATTTATTACCACAAATGAAACGCGCGGCCCAAGTCGAACCGCATTGCCCTCCTCAAGACTTTGCTTCTCAATTCTACAAAAATGCCCCGCGCCTTCACAGTCTTCGCTAGCCTCGCGATCATCCTCGCGCTCTGCATCTTTCTGTTCAAAGAAATCGAATCAGAAAAATCCCTGCCAAATGAAGAAACCGCATCCGTTGCAGTTGAGAGAATCGGAAAAGATAAAAATCCAGCCGATGCAACAACAAGAGCCGCTCCTGTATGGACGCACTCGATTCAGCCAGAACTCACACCAATCGTCGAAGGCCAAAAACCGGAAGCCACCCTACAGACAGGTCTCAATATCATACAATCGCCGGCACGCCCAAGGGGCCTGGGGATTCGAGACACGGTCAGACCGGCCGCGTCCGATCCAGCATCTAGCGCCTTCGCCAACGAAGCCCTCCCCATAATCAACGACTTTCTTGACGGGGTATTCGAGAATAGAGGAATCATTGACGAATCCTCACCGAACCTCGTGCTTGAAGATCTCGTTTTACCAAGCGATTCAAAGGTGCGGGTCTACTTCATCAATGAAGGCACTGTCTTTCACAACTCTCTGGGCATAAATGCGAAGGACGATCCATACCTCATATTCCCAAACGCTTCCTCAGCACATTCGTACTACCAGGACGCTGAATCCCGCGTGACAGAGACGAGTGAAAGCCTACCCCTAATCCCAGGAGACTATGTGGACCTCGGCAACTTGAACCAAGGCGACCTCCTCGACTTTTTCCTTATCCATGACGGGGCCCGACGGGAAGAAAGCCCAATTTTTTGGCCGGAAAGTGAACGCAATGTGGACCACACCAATCACGCGAAATTCCACGGAGTCTACGACGAAAACACCCTCATTATTGGATTCGAAGATTCACCGGGCGGCGGAGATCTCGATTTTAACGACCTCGTCATTGCCGTAGAAATCACTCCGGCGAACTAGCACTTCATTTGAGAAATCAGAGCGAACCGACCCTAGGCCGTGAGAACCCACTCGTCAAAATTCAGACAACGGCACTGGTTTCAATCCGTTGCCCAAAGATCATCCCCATACCTCTAAATAATGAAGGCTGAACAAAATGGCCATGATATAGGTCACCACCGACACCTCCTTGAATCGCCCCAGAGTCATCTGAATCCCAACATGGGTAATAAAGCCGAGCCCGATCCCTTCGCTAATACTAAAAGTCAGCGGCATCGCTAGCATCGTAACAAACGCAGGCGCAAGCAAAGAGACATCATCCATATCGATATGCTTGAATCCCTGCATCATGAACACTCCGACCATAATTAAAGCCGGAGCCGTTGCCTGAGGCGGGATGATCAAAATTATCGGAGATGCGAACAAAGCGAGGAGGAAACACACCGCCACCGTGACGCTTGTAAGTCCGGTGCGCCCCCCGGCTTCAACGCCAGTCGCCGACTCAACATAGGAAGTTGTAGTCGACGTGCCGAGCAACGCGCCCATTACGGTAGCACTCGCATCGGCCGTAAGCGCATTCCCGATTTTTGGAAGGTTCCCATTCTCATCCAAAAGATCAGCGCGGCGCGAAACACCAATCAAAGTGCCAATCGTATCAAACAGATCTACGAACAACAGTGACAGAATCAGCGGATAAATCTCCCCAAAATTCTGTATCGGATACAGAAAGTTAAGCTTGAAAAAAGTATCGCCCATTCCAGCGGGTGCCGAGAGGAAGCCATCCGGCATCGCCGCGAAACTCGCCTCCCCGGGCAACAGCACCCCAACCGCCGTAATCAAGAGGATCGCAATAATGATCGCTCCCGGGACTTTTTTGATAATCAAGAAAGCCGCCAGAATCAGTCCGAGTATGGTCGCAACGGCGCTCGCCTTCGAAAGATCGCCGATTTGAACGAAGGTTGCCGGATTGTCGACAATGAGCCCGGCATTCTTCAGTCCGATAAATGCAATAAATAATCCAATACCACACTGCACCCCGACTCGAAGATTCGGAGGAATCGACTCGGCAATCTTCGCCCGCACCCCGGTCACCGAGAGGAGTAAGAAAAAAAGTCCATTCCAAAAAACCAAAGCCAACGCATCCGTGGGCGCCACCCCAGCCCCCAAAACGATGGTATAGGCAAAATAGGCATTCAACCCCATCCCGGGTGCCAGCGCGATTGGATAATTCGTCAGCATCGCCATCATCAGCGTACCAATCGCACCGGCGACCGCCGTAATCGTGATCATTGACCCACGATCCAACCCCGCATCCTCAAGAATGCCAGGATTCACCGCCAAAATGTAAGACATCGCGGCAAAAGTCGTAATACCGGCGATAATTTCAGTGCGAACAGTTGTTTTGTGGGCGGAAAGTTTGAAAAGCTTTTCGAGCATAACGAGGTTTTAGAGAGGATCTTATAGGAGCAAATGGAATGCCTTTCGCAACAAGCGAAAAAAACGCGTTTTTTTCGCCAAAAAAATCACCTTTGCGCTGAACGTAGCCAATCCGCGACCGACTAATATAAACATACGCAACACAGTTGTAGTATAGTTTCAGTCTAGTTTGTAGTTTGTTTAGCAAAAGCAGCTCGGGGTGCAGCCCGAGCTGCTTTTTTTTATAACCAAAATCGGATCAACCAACGCCATACCGAAACCACCATGCGCAAATAATTTAAAATAAGGGACGGAGATATATATTATTGACATCCAGTCTGCATGAAGCCTTTCTGGCAATATGAGGAGTCGACGGATTTATGGGGCTAATGAGTGTTGTGGGTATCTTTGTGTTTCGAGGTCGGTGAATGGGTAGGTGATGTTCGGGGTGTATGAGCAGGAGGTGCTTAGGAAGATTTTGAGGCAGGCGGCTGATTTTTCGGGGGTGGAATTGCTGACCTATGTGGTGATGGGTAATCACTTCCATGTGTTGGTGCGGGTGAGTGAGGCCGCTCGCAATGTAGCTGATAGTGAATTACTTAGGCGCTATAAGGTGCTGTATCCTAAGCCTACGAAGTATCAAGCGGCAGATATTGCGGCGGTGGAGCAAATCTTGAGTGATAATGGGGAGGATGCGTCACAGCTACGGGCTAAGCTGACTGCCCGTATGGGTCATATTTCAGAGTTTATGCGCACGGTGAAACAGCGGTTTTCTATTTGGTATAATAAGAGCCATCAGCGCTACGGTCCACTGTGGTGTGACCGCTTTAGAAGCGCAATTGTGGAGAATGATCCAGTGGTTCTGAAGACTGTAGCCGCATACATTGACTTGAATCCAGTGCGTGCCGGACTGGTGGAAGATCCGAAGGATTATCGTTTCTGCGGCTATGCTGAAGCGCTCGGTGGGGATGCTCTGATGCAGCAGGGTCTGCAGAGCTTAGTTGGCAAGCTGGCGATGAAGCAGGTGTTAGCAGATTATCGAATGCTTCTGTTTGGGAAGGGTGCTCGCCCCAAATCCGATGGTAGTGGAGTGAGGATGACAGAAGAGGCTTCTACACGGGTGATGGAAAACCAAGGTGCTTTGGCTGGGCATATTGTCTTGCGGCAACGGATACGGTATTTCAGTGAGGGCATGGCGATTGGTACGTCTTTGTTTGTAAATGAGCTTATCCAAGAGTGGAGCCCACAGATTGGGGATCGTCGTAAACGTAGACCCATGGCGATGAAAACCTTTGGCCGATTGACCAGTTTTAAGCGCTTGAATGGGTCAACGTGAACCGGCAAGGGGATGCAAAAGTGATAAAAGTCTAGTCTTTGCTGACCTAAGCGCGCAGTCCAGTCCGCACCCATATGGCCTGATTTGACGGTGGCCTCTGTTTTCCTGGTTTTAATCAGTAAATCAGCGACGGCACTTTCCAAAGTTTCTTTACGCATTTTTGTAGCCTCTTTCTCCGCGATCTCTCGGGCCATCGACGATTTATTTCAGATCTCAAGCACTCCAAATCAAGTTAACCATTCGGCAGCCAGCACTCTGGCACCTTGACGCACTATCGGCCGAACTCCATACAATGGGAATGCCAAGCAGCC
>JBCCBL010000124.1:0-8150 GCA_039034055.1 Verrucomicrobiota bacterium
AAAACGAATCGCCGGTATCGTAACTGAGGCCCCGACCAATCCGATCCTTCAAACCATCGACATGCAATACTTGCGTGATGCCTGCGATCAATTAGATGCACTCATCATCATCGACCCGACCGTCTCCAGTCTAAGCAATGTAGACGTCAGCCCATACGCAGATATCATTGTCACATCACTCACCAAATATGCGGGCAACCAAGGAGATGTATTGATGGGTGCGTTGATCGCTGGCATCGAGCGACCCTGGTCCGAAATTTGGCTCGAGGATGCACTGGAATACATCGAACCGCCCCACTTCACGGACTGTGCAAGACTTGCCGCTCAGATTGGAGACTGGCAAACGGTTTCAGACTCCATCAACCAAAACACTCGCCGGCTCGCTGCATATCTCGAAAATCACAAAGCCATCGCAAAAGTATTTTGGGCCGAATCAGAGGGATACAGAAAACATTTCAGTACCATTCGGAAACCTGGAGGAGGTCCCGGAAGTATCATCACTATTTTTCTAAAAAATCCTGAAAATATGGATGCGTTTTACGGAGCCTTGAAAATCGCGAAAGGTCCGAGTTTTGGCACACAATTCACCATGTGCTGCCCCTTCATGTATCTTGCCCACTATGATCTCGTAAATAACGAAGAAGGCAGAGAATCGGTATGGGGCAATGGCCTCGACCCCGATCTCATAAGAATTTCGGTAGGCATCGAACCAATCGATCAAATAATTGAAGCCTTCGAAACCGCACTGAGAGCCGCCGTGAGATAAAAGTCGCCACACGCATTAGCGAGTATTTAAAAACTAAAGGCGATATTCATTTTCAAACTTGCGGCAGATTCCAAATTGATCCAACCCCCATTTGGATCCTCCCGCAAACCTTGATTGAAAATTAGAAAAATATCTGAGCCTGCTCGGTACGTCCAGCGGATCCGTGAATTGATGCCCACTTCACCTGAAACATTGTCGTACTGCGCAAGGACGCTCCATACTAAGTCTGAGGAAAACTGAAGATTGGCGGAAACTCGCTGTAAATATACCCATTCTTCTACGCCGCCTAGCTCAACCAGCGTCAGATCATTACTAAGTGAAATGTTGAACAGAGGATTCGGCCTCCATTCTGTATCGAGTTCGATACCACTACGCCTTCCATTATAATACGGCGAAGAATCAACGACAACTCGACCTGAAATCACACGGGAGTTCGAGGCTCCCACCACAAATCTAAACGAGGGGCCGTCATACTTGCCCGGTTCTGCAATCAAACCATCAATCGGCTCAAAAGCCTCACGCAACTCCTCATAATCGTATCCGATAACCAAGCGTGCAAAATCCCCCGATGGCAGAATTGCAATGACATTGGCTTGTGGCCGAAATCGCTCAAGGTAGTCACCTCCTGTTTCATAGCGGGAAAACAAATCGAAAGTTGATCGAATAACATCAAAGCCTTCCGGATAATATTTCCGAGTAGCGCGGATAGTTCCCTGAAAAATATCGGTCTGCCTAACGAAGCCCAATGCTGGATTATAATCCAAACCAATGAATTCGGCAAAATGATATGCCTGCCAAGTGCGGCTGTTATATTCACCCTCCCAGCCATAGGCGAATGACTGATCGTCTCGGTCTGGGGTATCTGTAAATTGAGCCCAGGTAAACCAATCAAGCTCCCCGTTTTCTGGACCAATATCTGAGTTTCGGTATTTAAAATCAAACCCCACGAGAGTATTGTCCACATTGCTTCGTGGATCTCCATTCGTAGCAATCATCCCGACCGTGGATTCGTCCAATACACCCACATTCACCCTCCCGACACTCAAATGTTTCGCATCAACACCCCCGACCGCATCGACATATGTATCGAAAAACCCAAACTGCATGTTGCCAAGACGCCCGGTGGCCTTCGCTCCATACAATAGATCGGTTTGCTCGCCGTCGGGCCCAACTCCAATCCTGCGTGAAAAATAAGGAAGGGGTGAGCTATTAATCCCTCCAAACGAAAATACGCTTGCATCTTCGAGAAAGAAAGCTCGCTTCTCTGGAAAAAAGGTTGGGAATCGACTCAGGTTCACAACGCGATTATCAACTTCCGCCTCCGCAAAATCTGTATTCACGGTCAAAGCCGTGGTCACCGTTGGAATAGGCTTATAAAACAGATCAAATCCACCATCGAAATTGAGGCCCTCTGGAGTCGTCGCATCGGATTCTCCGTTCTCAACGAAGCGAGCTACTGCATAAGGCCTGAATAGAATCCCCCGCCCCTGCTCAAGTTCGGCAATTCCTCGGATCTCTCCAGAATATGCCAACGACTCAGCATTCACATTACGGTTGATCGCAGACCAGCGCAGCTTTTCGTTTCGCTTCTTGTAATTGATTTCAATATTGAATCCCCAATTCCGAATATTGGGATCAAAGCTCACAGATCGCACCGGAATCTCGCCCTCTGCAACCCAGCGATCTGGATAACTTTGGGTTTTTATGGTCCAAATCGTATCCCATTGATTACTGACTCTATCAACCTCCTCTATGATTGAATCTTGCTTTGCTCCCAGTTCATTGAAGCGAAATCGATAGCCATCGCGGCCCCGACCAAAGGGATCAATGATCAAACTCACGTAATCATCAGAATCCAAGCCCGTATCTCTTAAACGCTTGGTGGCAGTGCGATCCTCCTCTCGCAAGCGATACTCGACCGCAAAATAAATAGAATCTACATCATACGCGACTCGAACCCAAACAGGAACCGAAGCACGAGCCCCTTCATCGGGAATCACTTGATAGAACTCTTCAATCATCGGCACGCTGAGCCATTCCTCATCCGTCACGATTCCGTCGATACGAGGTGATGTTTCTAGCCATACCAACTCATAGCTTTTTTCTGCAAAAAGCGGAAATACGAACCCCGCAGAGATGCACAAAATGATCTTCGAAATATTTATCACACTACAAAATAAAAGTGTATCAAGGTCACTTTTGTCGCATTCTACCAGCGACCACAATGAGCGATGATCTGCGTCGGTTGTTTGTCGTGTTCGGTATCGTCCAACCGACCTTCATAACGCAAAATGCAGTCCTTATCGAAATTGAACACATGGGGCGTCGCGCGGGCACCGAAGGCCATCGTTACTTCCTGGGTGTCACCATCGTAGAGAAAAGGAAAATTAAAAACATACATGGCAGCATGGTCCACCATACTCTCGAAGCTGTCCTCAAAAATAGATCGCAGCATCTCGCGAGCTTCCACATCCGGAGGACTGTTTCCGCTGATCGCTACGAGAGCTAACGATTCATCTTTGAAATCAGTGACAATCTTTTTGACCCCACCTCCGACGGATTGAGAGGTCGGACAATGGCCGGCAAGGAATCCGACCATCAGCGCGTCTTTGTCTGCATAATCCTTGAGCCTATGGGTCTTGCCATCGACTCCCGGCAATTCCCAATTCGGAGAGGCTTTACCAATTGCAAGGGTTCGGTATTTGGGGACCGCGGAGGCAGTCCCTACACAGAGAAGGCCCATTACGAAAGCTAGAATCCATTTGCATGACTCAGAAACCGATAGCAAAGACGCATTGATTCGAAGACCAGGGAGTGCGGAGGTTGGAGAAATGATCATTAGAGTCGCTAAATTGGTTGGGCAATGTTGCGAGCCTAGTCCTAGAAAGAAACCCGCCTGATTGCCCAAAAATTACCGAAAAAATCATTTTGTGGTCGGGAGCGAATTATCAAACGCTGATTAGCGACTCCAAACCTTCTAAATTGCCCGAACAGAACCAGATAGCATAACAAAAAGCTATTCTTGGGAGCAGTAAGACCTGAACAAAGCCCCCCGCCAAGGAGAACTTCAGGATTTCTTCGCCGCCGCTTTCTTTGCTGCCTTTTTCTTTGCAGCTCCCTTTTTGCGTGGAGGGAACTCGAAACCGATTTTATTCTTTTCCTTCAACACAAGGAATGCATCGAAGAGTCGCTTAGTGCGATTCGAACGAAAACCAGTGATCAAAGCTGTTTTACGTTCACTGAGTAATCGACTCACTTCCTCCTCAGGTAGAGTTTTCCCCAAAAGCGTTCGGTTTAAACGCAGTGCATTTTCGTAACCTTCTCTCTTGTAGTGCTCAGAAAAATACGCATTCGGTGCGGCAAAAACACGACCACCGGTCTCGGGATCGGTGCCAACGACAGGACATTTTTCCAGCTCCTGCAAATTGATTTCACCATCTTCCTCGCCATCGTTGCCGAAATCGATCGCTACTTTATTCTCCTCAAATTTCAACATCGCCGAGTACGGCTTTCCGGCCTTACTGCGAAATCCATCTATCGGGCCAATACGTCCTTCTTTGAAAAGGCTTTTAATCTCGTCGACCTGCATCCGACGGTTCCCAATTGTTTTATACACCGAAATTTCCCCGTCTTGAGATTTCCATACGCGCAGGGCATCTAGCATCGGCAAGTTGTCACTCGGAGAGATGATGTCGGACTTCGGCAAGTCTTCATCCTTCTCGTCAAAATTTTTCGTGTGATCGACGATCTCTTCAGTGACTTTTACAATGCCTTTCATGAATGCTTCACGAGACATTTGGCCTAACTCGACTTGACGTAATTTATGCTCCCAATCGCCCGTGAGGGTGGGGCTCGTCAAAATCCCTGCGTCGACTGCATTCAAGAAATTAATTAAATCTTCAGCTTTAGCAGTCGGAACCAACTCCCGTCCCTCGCGCTCGATATACTTTTCATAGGCAAGATGGTCGATGATCGAGGCACGGGTTGCCGGAGTCCCCAAGCCTTTTTCTTTCATCGCATCGGCAAGCTCGTCCTCTTCTACAAGTTTACCTGCACCTTCCATGGCCGCCAGAAGGGTTGCTTCGGTGTAGCGTGGCGGGGGTTTCGTCGCTTCCTCCAGAAGCTCAATATTTTCGATACGAGCCTTTGCAGGTTGACCATCCTCTGTGGATAAGGCCGGAAGCGAGTCAGCATCACCGGACTCAACCGATTTTCCATAAACCTCTAGGTATCCGGGCACAGCGAGTATCTTGCCCTCAGTTTTAAATGCATGCTCGCGGACAACTGTAGAGATTCGAGTCGTAACATCGAATTCGGCCGATGGATAAAATACCGAGATGAAACGCCGTGCGACCATATCGTAAATTTTTGCCTCGTCCTCGTTTAGCTTTTTCGATTTTGCGTCCGTTGGGATAATCGCGAAGTGGTCAGAAATCTGTTTATTGTTGAAAATACGTTTATTTCCCGGATTCACCCAACCATTCTCAATGACTTTTTTAGTGTGCTTTTCCAACCCACCACTGAGAGCCCGGAGCGCTTGATAACAATTGTTGGCATAGTCTTCTGGGAGGGCGCGGCTATCCGTCCTCGGATAGGTCAGCATCTTATGCTTTTCGTATAAGGACTGTGCAACACGCAGGGTTTTGCCTGCTGGAAAACCATAACGACCATTCGCCTCACGTTGAAGTGTCGTGAGATCGTAAAGACGCGGTGCCGATTGCCGCGTGCGTTTTTTGGTTTCGGTGACCTCAGCACTATCCGCTGTTTGGAGCGCACTGAGAATACGCTCGGCTTCAGATTTTTCCCAAATCCGGTCAATGCGATCGTGTTCATTCTCGGGGTCTTTTTTGAATTCTGCCTTTTGAAACGTCCCTTCGTAAATCCCGAAGTGTATTCCGAATTCTCCAATCAACCGCCAATACCCCTTAGGGACAAAGTTGTTTATAGCCTCTTCACGCTCCCAGACTAGGGTGAGGGTCGGCGTTTGCACACGACCAACGGTGGCGACATTGCGAGCCCGCCCGTACATCCGCTTGGTGATCGCGCGGGTCCCATTAATTCCGATCAGCCAATCCGCTTCGGAGCGCGAGTGCGCGGCATCTGAGAGCGGGTTCATCTCTTCCTCGGAGCGCAGATTGCCCCAGGCTTCCTTAATGCCTTCGGGAGTCATCGAAACCATCCAAAGGCGTTTGGTGGGCTTCTTTACCTTAGCAAGCTCTACCACATAACGGAATATTAATTCACCTTCGCGCCCGGCGTCACAAGCGTTGATGATCTCGGTGACGTCTTTGCGCTTCATGAGTTTTTTGAGCAGTGCGAATCGATCCTTGGTCTTTTCAGAAGGCTTCAGATCAAACTTTTTCGGGACGATCGGAAGCTCTGCGAGCCGCCA
Source organism: Verrucomicrobiota bacterium (assembly GCA_039034055.1). GTDB lineage: Bacteria > Verrucomicrobiota > Verrucomicrobiia > Opitutales > JABSRG01 > JBCCBL01. Next base: position 6,159 of record JBCCBL010000124.1, read on the forward strand.
AAAACCGTAACGTTTTTTATCAATGTCTTCGGGCATTTGCAACTCGACGACATGACCCACTGCCGAAGTGATCACCAACTCATCATTTTCATAAAAATCCCCCTTTTTTGGCACACGCCCAAGGACTCGGGCTAAGTCTGTGGCAACGGAAGGTTTTTCAGCGATTACAAGTCGTTTCATTCAATTCAGTCTGAGGCAGGGTGTGTAATTTATCAAAAGAGGCCCTAGCGAGGCAGGCCTATTCCATCGGCTAACAAGCCGTCAAGTTGAGTGAGCAGCGTCGAAATGGTCTCATCAGTCTCGTCGCCCATATTGGAAATTCGAAAAGTCTTTCCCTTCACTTTTCCGTAGCCTCCGTCGATCACGCAATTATGGCGTCTCTTAAGCTCTGCGATAAAGACCGGCAAATCGAGGTCACGGCTGTTAGCGATACAGGTAAGGCTCTTGGAGGCGTAGGATACCGGAGAGGCGAAAAATTCAAACCCATGTTTTTTCACCCACTCATGAACCAGCCCGTTTAGTCGCGTATGGCGCGCGTAGCGATTTTCTAGACCTTCGTTGAAAATATCCTCAATTTTAGACTTCAAAGCAAACATCAACGGGATGATCGGGGTACTCGGGGTCATCCCCTTTTCGTGATTTTTCTTAAACTCAAGTAGGTCAAAATAATAGCCACGCCCCTCCACCGTTTTGGCTTTTTCGAATGCCTTTTCGGAGACCGAAAATAGCGCCATTCCTGGAGGCAGGGCCAACGCCTTTTGCGAACCTGTCAACAGGATATCAATACCCAGTTCATCCTTATCAATTTTCACGACAGAAAAGGAACTCACCGAATCGACGATAGAAATCACTTCTGGAAATTCAGCAACGACCGCCATGATTTCCTCCAGAGGGCTCATCACTCCGGTAGAAGTCTCATTGTGGATCAGCGTAATCACATCATAGTTGCCCGTGCTCAATTTTGCACGGACCGCTTCTGGATCAACCGCGTGCCCCCAATCGAATTTCAAGGCATCTGCTGGCATTTCCATACGGTTCGAGACATCGTTCCATTTGTCGGAAAAAGCTCCGTTGCAGCAGTTCAAAACGCGCTTAGAGCAGACGCTGCGCATCACTCCTTCCATCACTCCCCACGCACTGCTCGTGCTCACCAATACCGGATCTTTCGTATAGAATAGATCCTGAAGGTTCGGCTGGATCGACTGATAGAGTGACACAAAATCTGCACTACGGTGCCCGAATACGGGCTGAGTCATGGCTTGATAAGTCTTATCAGAGACAGCAACGGGACCAGGAATGAAGAGTTTGTAGCTCATGGATGAAAGAGGCGGGACGGGTATCTTTTCGAGGGTTTCAGCAATCAACACGCTCGCATACCTCTCACTTGGAGCAAGTCACGCAAGTCTAAAATCGTAAACAACTTACCGGTTTTGTGGCTTGGCGTTCAAAGATCAGCTCATTCATCATACCAAAACACCGATAATAATATTTTATCTCGAAGGAACCCGCTGACTCACTGGCAATCTAAGCAAAATTATTCATGATATTAAGCATGCTCAAGACTTCAGGCCTCGCCACCGCTTCCCTGGCGCTACCCGCCCTACTCGTTGCTTCGATTTCGGCATCCATAGACTCCGCTCCGATTGATCGCTCGATTCCTGGGATTAGTTACGCACCAGTCCTCGAAAATGCAGCTAGTTCCGTTGTCGGTATCGGCACCACCGAATTCGTAGAAGAACGTCTGGGTGGAGACGGTCCGCGTTCTCAAATGGAAGAATTCCTACGTCGCTACTATGGCCTCCCTGAAGATGAACCTGAGGAAGAAATCAACGATGACGCACCACGCGAGCGCCGGCGACCCACTGGAGCTGGCTCTGGAGTCATTGTCTCCGCCGACGGATATATCGTGACCAATCACCACGTCGTCACCAACGACATGGGAGATCTCGTCGACGAAGTCATTGTAACCCTCTCCGACGGTCGCGAATTTGT
>JBCCBL010000125.1:0-8093 GCA_039034055.1 Verrucomicrobiota bacterium
ACGTCGCCGGCGACTTGTCGCGCCAGCGCCCCATGAACCGACTGCTGTCTTGGCAAATTTCGGGATCGATTTCATGAAGTTCTCCGGGGTGGGGATAGTGCTCTACGGCTTGATCGATCAAATCCTAGGGGATCCGATATTCTTTACCCCGGTTCCGATAGGCCATGTGGGGGCTTTCATCGCCAGAATCTTCTTGGATATGTTCGCGTATCTTATCGCAGTGATGATCGTCATAGCATTGATCAGCTTTTTGTATCAGAAGCAAAAAGTGCACAAGAGCATGATGATGACAAAGCAAGAGGTTAAAGATGAAACCAAAAGCGCTCAAGGTGACACAGATATAAAGGGCCGTCAGCGCCAGTTTATGCGGAAGATCCTACAACAGAGTATGTTGCGCAAGGTTAATACGGCTGATTTGGTCGTGACGAACCCGACCCACTACGCGATTGCTCTCAGGTATATACGAGGAAAAGACGCAGCTCCGATGATTGTCGCCAAGGGCAAAGGACAGTTCGCGAAACGAATTAAGTCGGAGGCCAAAAAATATGGAGTTCCGATGGTGGAGAACAAGCCAGTGGCGAGGATGCTATTTAGTATCGGACAGGTGGATGCACCCATTCCGTCAGAATTATATACGGTGGTCGCAGAAATTCTGAGTTACGTCTATAAGACCCATAAGTATTATTTCTACGAGCTGAAGAAGCGTCGTGAGGCGGAGGATTTAGTTTAATCAATGAGTGGGGGAGCAAAGAAATTTGATCTAAGAGCGATGATCCGAAATCCGGATACGCTTTTCTCGGTGGGCATTTGCCTCACCATTGCTTTGCTGATCCTGCCCGTTCCGCCGATTATCATGGATATGCTCCTGGCGGTGAGCATTACACTTTCCCTCCTGATTCTGTTAATCATCATTTATGTGGAGGAGCCCTCCTCCTTCTCCGTATTTCCGACGATTCTATTGTCGGTTACCCTTTTTAGATTGGGCCTTAATGTTGCGACGACGCGGTTGATTCTGTTGGATGGATACGCGGGGAGCGTCATTGATTCGTTCGGTGAGTTTGTTGTGCAGGGAAATTTCGTCGTGGGCTCCGTCGTATTCCTGATCCTAATCATTATTAACTTCATTGTGATTACCAAGGGCTCCGGTCGTATCGCGGAGGTTTCAGCACGTTTCACGCTAGACGCGATGCCTGGAAAGCAGATGTCGATTGATGCGGAATTGAACGCCGGTTTGATTACGGAAGACGTTGCGAGAACACGTCGTGAAAAACTGCAGAAAGAGGCTGACTTTTATGGAGCGATGGACGGGGCCAGTAAGTTTGTCCGAGGAGATGCTGTTGCCGGTATTCTCATCACGCTGGTCAATATTATTGGAGGTATTGTGATTGGAATGATCCAGAAGGGGCTCCCCTTGATGGACTCAATTGAGCGCTATACCTTATTATCGATTGGGGATGGGCTCGTATCTCAGGTTCCGTCTTTAATCGTTTCAGTGGCTGCCGGTATTTTGGTGACCCGGAACTCCGGAGGCTCTAGCCTGGGATTATATTTAGGGCGTCAGGTTGTAGTTTATCCAAAGGCTATTGCGAGTGTAGGCGGCTTGTTGTTCTTTTTCGCGATCATTCCTGGTATGCCGATTCTGCCATTTTTGGCGATGGCGGGAGTATGCGGTTTTTTATATCGATATATTAAGAAAAACCAATGGGACGAGAAATTTAAAGACTTACCCGAGTCGGGAGATATGCCACCGGCACTTCCAGGGTCCGTCGAAGGGGAGGGAGCTGCGGATGGAGAGACTCCACTCCTTTCAGATTCTGAGAGAAAGCGCGAGGAGCTAGAAAAAGCAGTCCAGGTCGATATCTTTGCAATAGAACTGGGCTATGGCTTGTTGTCACTTGCGGATCGTAAGGCAGGTGGAGATTTGCTTGACCGTATTACGGGGACAAGGACAAATTTCGCTCGCGATATGGGAATGATTGTCGGAGCAATCGCGGTTCGGGACAATGTTGAGATTGAGGCAAATTGTTACCGCTTTATGTTGCGTGGGAAGGAAGTTGCGAGTGGTGAAATCATCCCCAATCGCTTAATGGCGATGAATGTATCGGGTTCTCAAATTGAGCTGAAGGGAATTCCCTGCGTGGAGCCAGTTTTTGGTTTGGATGCTACATGGATCGCCGATAACGAACGCAATCATGCGGAAATTAACGGCTATACGGTGGTCGATTCATCCTCCGTTTTGATTACACATTTGGCCGATATCTTGAAAGAAATGTCTCATCTGATGTTGGATCGTGAAGATGTCCAACGCCTTGTCGACAAAGCCAAGGAAACGAGCCCCACGTTGGTTCATGAGCTATTTCCAGATCATGCGACCATCGGTTTGGTACATCGAATCCTCCAGAACTTACTGAAAGAAAAAATCCCAATTAAGAATTTTGTGCTGATTCTTGAGACAATAGCGGATTTTGTCCAAGTCACGAAGAACACTGATGATCTTTCTGAACAGTGTCGGCGCAAGCTTTCGATGTATTTTGTGCAAAACTACGAAAACGAAGAAGGCAAAATCGTCGCGGTCACTCTGGACCCACGTTTGGAACAGTTTCTAGCGTCCAGGGTTCGCCGGACTCAGTTTGAGATTGGGTTGATGATGGACCCGAATACGACTCAGCATATTGTTGGGGAGTTGAGTCCGAGAGTGAATTCGATGATCGAGCAGGGGTATCAGCCCGTTGTCATTACAACGGTTGAAATCAGGTTGGCACTGTTAAGATTCCTAGAGCCCAATTTCCCGCGTTTGCACGTGCTGTCGTATCAAGAGTTGCCTCCGTCGACTCAGATCGAGAATTTTGGGGTTATCACTGCGCCCACTGAGATGCTATCGGTCGAAAGCTTACCAGCTACCCAGGCTTAGTGAGTGGCTAGAATTTCTGAGGGCTCCGGGGATGGATGCAATGGCTGTTGAGAGTTCCTGAATCGGGATGGTTATGAAATTCCCGAGCTTCTATCAGTCGGCAAAAAAACGTTTCAAGTAGGGGGCAGTTGGACTCCTCGATATTGATTGTATATCTTTCAAAGGCCCTTGGTAGAGAATTTCACCACCGCCGATTCCTCCGTCTGGACCCATTTCCACGACATAATCCGCTTCGGCAATGATGTCTAGGTGGTGTTCAATTACGATGCAGGTATGACCTTGGTCGACGAGTCGATGTAGGAGATCAATCAAACGTTCGCAGTCGGCCATGTGTAAGCCAATGGTAGGCTCCTCAAGAATGTACAGATTTCTCGATGCGATTCCGCGACTGCGCTCTTTGTAGGACAATTGACCTTGTGCCAGCTCGGTCACTAGTTTCAGGCGCTGCGCTTCCCCGCCTGATAGTGTAGGAGAGCTTTGTCCAAGCTCTAGGTAGCCGAGTCCGGTCTCAACCATGAGATCTAATATGCCCTTCAATTGGCTGTGAAAATCGAAGAATCGTGCAGCCTCCTCGAAGGTCATTTTGAGGACATCAGCGATCGATTTGCCGTTCCACTGGACCGATTGCATTTCCTCACCGTAGCGAGATCCTTTACAGTCTTCACACTCTACAAACTGATCGGGCATGAATGCCATTTCTAGCTTGATACGGCCAGCACCTTTGCAAGATTCACAGCGCCCTCCTTTTGTATTGAATGAAAAAGTACCGGGAGACATCCCGCGCATTTTAGCCTCGGGTAGACTCGCAAAATAGTCGCGGATGATATCAAAGGCACCGAGGTAGGTCGCTGGAGTCGAGCGCGGAGTTTTACCAATGGGCGATTGATCCACTTCAATCACTTTTCTAAATCGTTTTTCACCCATGGATACTCGCTTTACGGGTAGGGTCTTCCGCGAGTAGGTTTCTTCTGTAGAAACCGAGATGAAGGGCATGAGTTCCTCCCCGGTCATTACAGTGCTTCCTCTTTCAAGGGAGGCGTTTACCGATGTGCTTAAAAGATCACGAATCAAGGTCGACTTACCTGCTCCTGATGGCCCACAGATCACACAGAGTCTGTTGAGGGGGATGGACAGTCTGCCGCCCTTTAAGTTCCGGATAGCGGGTTCTTCAATGAGGATCCAGTCCGCTGCACTTTTTGACCGATGAGTTTTCGGAGGGGTCGGGAGTTCTCGATATGAGCCTTGGGTAGGGTGGTTGATCCCATTTTTTAAATATTGAGCGGTGAGGGATTTGCGGTCCGACACCACTTTTCGGGGATGTCCCTCTTTGACAATTTCCCCCCCATGCACACCTGCTCTTGGACCGACATCGATCAGATTATCTGCGGCACGCATGGTATCATCATCGTGCTCAACTACGAGGATGGTATTGCCTTGATCTCGGAGGCTTTCAAGGGTCTGGATTAATCGATCATTGTCGCGTGCATGTAGACCAATTGAAGGCTCATCGAGTACGTAGAGAACTCCGGAGAGGTTCGAGCCTAATTGAGCTGCTAAGCGGATGCGCTGTGCCTCGCCTCCAGACAGGGTGTTGGTTGCCCGATCTAGAGATAGATAGCTCAGTCCCACGCGGTCCATGAATTTTAGGCGCTCTTCGACTTGCGGGAAGATGTCTTTCATCACTGCCCGGGCGCGTGTATCGAGTTTTACCTGCTTGAGCGTGTATAGTAAATCAGATGCGGAGAGTGCGAGGATTTCCGGGAGGGATATCGCTTTACCATCTTTTAGATGGAGCTTTACGGCTCGACTCACCCGATTGATGCGAGCGCCGTTACAATCAGGGCAAATGGCACCATGATCTAAGCCTTCAATATCTTGCGTGGCTTCGGCGATTTGATCCATGTCATCCTTCATCCAATCGTAGATGCGACCATGGCCTCGGCATGTTGGGCACCAGCCGCGTGCCGAATTCCAGGAGAAGTGTTTTGGGTCAAGGTCCGGGAAAGACTCTCCAGTCGCTAAGTCCGTGTTTGTCGTTGAGAACCATGACATTTTCGAGTCCTTAGGCCTTAACAAGAAGCAGGCACCTTTACCGAGTTCTAAGGCCTTTTCTAGGCTTTTCTCAACAAAATGCTTGGAGCGCTTTTCATACGCCTGATCGTTGCGTACTGCTTCTGCAGCTTGGCCAAGGTCGGCAATGACAATTTCGACGTCGTGTTCGCTATAACGGTCAAGTTTCTTAAATTCTCTGACTTTTACAAGCTCCGCATCGCAGCGCATTAAAAGATACCCCTGCTTTTCGGCCCAGTCTGCTAGGGGCTGATGATGTCCTTTGCGTGCACGGATTACTGGTGAGCAAAGATAGAGGTGTTTTTCCTTTTTGTGGGAGGGGCTTGCTAGGAGTTTTTTGAGTTGCTGGAGTAGATCCGATTGGGAAGCGGGTTGAATAGGTTGATCGGTTGTCGGAGAATGCTGGATGCCGATTCGTGCATACAGCAACCTGAGGTATTGCGCTACCTCAGTGATTGTGGCGACCGTTGATTTCCGAGATCCGCGGGTGATGCGTTGTTCAATAGCGACCGTAGGGGGGATTCCCGAGAGGGCATCGATGTCTGGCTTAGGGAGTTGCTCGACAAACTGGCGTGTGTAGGAACTCATCGTCTCCATAAAGCGCCTTTGGCCCTCTGCGAAAATAATGTCGAAAGCCAAGGTCGATTTTCCAGAACCAGAGACTCCGGTGATTACATTTAGCTGATGATGTGGGATGTCTAAATTGACCGACTTTAGATTGTGTTCCCGTGCACCACGGAGACGGACCGTCGGTTTGACTCGTCGTCGGGGCAAGTTGATGGGGGCCTCGTTCACTTCCGAGATCGGATTGAAGCCATTGAGGTGTTCTGCCAGAAAACGAGCAGTTTGCGAATCGGATGCACCAATGGCTTCTGGAGTGCCTTCGGCTACGATCTTTCCGCCTCGCATGCCGGCTTCGGGTCCCATTTCGATAACCCAGTCCGCGGCGGCTAGTACGTCCATCTGATGCTCTATTACGATCAGTGAATTTCCTTGCTCAACTAGCTTTTGGAAAACCGCAATGAGCTTTTTAATGTCGTCGCGATGGAGGCCGGTAGTCGGCTCGTCAAGGAGGATCAGGGCCCGCTGGCTTCGGTTTTTGAAATTTGCCAGATATTTAATGAGCTTCACCCTTTGGGCTTCTCCACCGGAGAGGGTGTTGAGCGGCTGTCCCAAGCGAAGGTAGCCAAGCCCGACATCGATCAGGGCTTTTAGAGGATAGACTATTTTCGGTATGTCTGCGAAAAATACCACAGCTTCCTCGATCTCTAAATCCAAAACGTCTGCCAGGGATTTTTCATTGTATTTGATTTCTAATACATCTGGTTTAAATCGCTTTCCTCCGCAACTGGGGCACACTACGAATACATCTGAAAGGAATTGCATTTCAATCTTTTCGTAACCGAGGCCTGAACAATGATCGCAGCGGCCGTTACCTGAATTGAAGGAATAAGTGGATGCAGTGTGACCGGCTTGTTTCGCTTCGGGCAGTTTGGCAAAGAGTTCTCTGATCACATCCCAGACGTCCACATACAGAGCCGGGTTGGATCGCGGGGTTCGGGTTAGGGGCGTTTGGTCGATAGCGACAATTTCTGATATGCCAGGCGATTCTTCGATGGATGCAATTTCGGCAGGATCTTCGGCTGCGGTGCCTCGGGATTCTAGAAGGCCCGAGTATATCGCGTTGTGCAAGAGGGTTGACTTCCCTGATCCGGAAACCCCGCTGAGGCAAACCAGTCGCTGTAATGGGATCGATACACTGAGGTTTTGTAGGTTATTTTTGGAGACACCCTTTAAATGCAGATAGTCTGGAGCATTGTTTCCTCGTCTCGTTACGGGCCTACGTTGCTGGGGAAATTCGATATTTGATTTACCTGACAGATAGGCTCCGGTCAGTGTGTTGCGACGAAGGATTTGTTTGTAGCTTCCTTGAAAAATCAGCTGACCCCCGCGTCGGCCAGGAACCGGACCGAGTTCTAAAATTTGATCGGCAGCGCGCATGACTGCTTCATCGTGCTCGACCACGATAACGGTGTTTCCTTGTGAGGTCAGGCGCTTCATGATTCCTACCAGGCGATCAATATCTCGCGCGTGGAGGCCGATAGAGGGTTCGTCGAGGACGTAGAGGGTGTCGACCAGAGAGGTGCCCAGACAAGCGGTTAGGTTGACCCGTTGGGTCTCCCCCCCGGATAGTGTTCGGGATGCACGGTCGAGGTTGAGGTAACCAAGGCCGACTTGGTCTAAAAACTCGAGTCGCGTTTTTATGGCCTGTAGCGCGAGGGCCGCCTGGCTGTCTTCATGATTGTTCGAATCCGCTTTGATGAGAGATAGAAGATCGGAGATCGGCAAGGTGTAGAGGGCGGGGAGGGTGTGACCGCGCCACGTCCACAGGAGGCTTTCCGGTTTTAAGCGGGTGCCTCCACAGTCTGGACAGGTGACATAGGAGCGGAATTTCGAGAGGAATACCCGCACGTGCATTTTATAAGTATTGCCCTCCAACCATTTGAAAAACCGTCGGACGCCGTACCACTTGGTTTTCCATTGTCCATCATCTTCGACATACCCGTCAGTGCCCTCGAATACCCAACTCTTTTCTTCGTCGCTGAGTTTATTCCAGGGGACATGCATGCGGACTTTCTTTTCGCGACGATTTGCACGCTTTAGATCGCGCAGGGATTCCGAATATACCTCGCCTTGAAAGGCACGAATGGCGCCTTGGTCAATCGATAGCGTTGTATCAGGAATGATGAGACGATCATCAATTTCGATGATCCGGCCAAATCCTCGACACCGCGGGCAGGCGCCTTGAGGGGCGTTGAATGAGAATTTGTTGGGGGTTGCCGGGCTGACACTTTTTCCAGATGACGGAATCACTAGATTCTCACGATAAGTATGAATCACTTCGCCCTGGGAGTTCGTTAAGAGGCAGGTGCTTTTGCCAAATTTGAAAGCAGTGGTGGCCGCTTCGATAAAGCGGTTTCGACTCGAGTCTTTGCGGTCAATCGCCAAGCGGTCTTGTGCGACAACCAGGGTGTCGTGGTCAGGGTCTGGAAGAGTCTTTCCATCTTCAATTCGCGTATAGCCATGGCTTCCGCTCCATGAAGCCCGCGTG
>JBCCBL010000126.1:0-8043 GCA_039034055.1 Verrucomicrobiota bacterium
CCTCATCCCTTTGGGACGAGGCTCTTCTCGTCTTGGCGGCGCGTTCATCTAGCCGACACGGGGCTAGACCCGCACTCGGCTAAATAGCCTTGCTCAAGACCAGAATAGCTCCTGCCAATGCGACAGCGTTTTTGCAATATTCTCTATAGACCTTCGGGCAATCCTTCTGAGCGTCGTGGAGCGAGATGTCCTTCCAGAGAATGATGTGAGGCTGCTGATAATCTTTCCTTCTCTGTGCTAATTCGCCCTTTTTCAGGCGTCCTCGGTTTTCCAGGCAAAACTACTAGCCGGCTCCAATCTGTTTCTTGGCGAAACTTATGAGGTTTGCGCAGCCATCCTCCATCATATCTAGCACTTTCTCGAATCCGGCTTGGCCCCCATAATAGGGGTCCGAGACTTCCGAATCGTCATGTTCAGTACAAAATTCGCAGAACTTATGGACAGAAGCTCTCGTCCTTCCTGCGGGTTGAATCCGAGATACCTTGTGAAAATTCTCATCATCCATGGTGATGATCAGGTCAAACGCTTCAAAGTCCTCCTTTTTAATCTGACGTGCGGCTCCCTGGATGTTGTATCCTCGGTTCGCGGCGGTGGCTTGCATCCGGGAGTCGGGTTGATTGCCTTCGTGAAAATTTATGGTTCCAGCGGAATCAGTTTCGATGAATCCCGAGTAACCGTTCGAATCGATTAAACTGCGGAAGACACACTCTCCAGCTGGGGAGCGACAGATATTCCCCATGCATACAAACAGGACTCTGTAAGTTGATTTCATTGTCGAGGCCTGGATCCTTATGTGACCAATTAGAATGCGTCAAAAGAAACTGGAGAAGGACGTTTACGGAAATAGCAGATTGATGGGTTCTAGTGCAGCTGGGCTTTGCGAGGAACTGTAAGCTCTGTGGATCAGCCCGAGTCATTTGTCGTATCTGAAGTCGAACTACGCTCGCTCTGATCCGCTACTATATGCCTCGAAGGCTCTTCTTTAAAAATTGGCGTTCACACTCAAGCGCGCGGCCCAAGAACCAAACTGATTGTTTACGATGCGTGTCGAATTTCCCACATACGCGCGCTCGGGATGATCGGTAATGTTAAAAATATTTACCGCGAATTCGATATCCTCATTCAGGGAATACCTCAAATTTGCGTCGAGGGCTAGAATCTCTTCACGGAAGCGGTCCTCTCCGCGGGAGCTTCCAACATCGTCCAAGGAATAGCTTTGGTAAGCCAGGCTAGTTCCGCCAGCAAACTTGCCCTTTTCGAGTGAAATACCTGCGAGCACACTATGTCTTGAACGACCTGGGACGAGCAGATCTTCATTAGGTCTGGTTGGAACGGTCGCTTCCGACTCAGATAGGGTGTAGGCTAAAGAGAACGTGCCCGTATCAAAGGCGGGTTCCAGAAAATCTATCTCTTTCTCATACAAGACTTGGATGCCATAGATCGTGCCATCTTCGCCATTCCCGATAGTGCTGGTGTTAAAGGTCTCGCCGTTAAACTGTTCTGTTGAGGCTGCGTCGAAAAAGAAGTCAGAGATGGTCTTATAGTAGAATTCTAACCCGAATTCTCCGATGGATTCGTGGTTGTATTCGACTGCAATTTGGTAGCTGTCGATCACAGTGGGCTCTAAATCGGGGTTTCCGCGAGTGATATTACGGGTCGGGAAACTGATTCTTTCGTAGGGGACGATATCGAAATACTGTGGACGCATCAGGATTTCATACCACGAGGCTGTGAGTTTGAGAGAAGGAGATATGCGATAGGTCGCCTCAACAGTCGGTAAAAAATTCCAGTAGTCGTTGGTTTGGGTAGTCTCGAATATCAAGCCATCCTCGTCGATGTTGGTTCCGGTTGTTTCTGTCTCAGTATATTCGATACGGGAGCCAGCCTCAATCCGCAAACTGCCGAATCCGAGGCTGGTATGCGCATACATCCCACTAACCGCCTCAAATGCATCGTAGAGTTGGCGAGCGGTTTCTAGTCTCGAGCTTAATGGATCTAGGACAAAACTATCAGGATTTTCTATTACAAAATTGCGACCATCGTTTGGAGCTAAACCCCGACTGAGCGGATAGGTTGCTTCAACAATGAATCCGGGGTCAAAATCCTTTTGCACATCCTCTAGAGTAAATGGAGCGTCTGGGTTAGCGCGAAATACTTGCCGATCATGCTCATTGCCACGCTCTTTCTCTCGGTAGAGTGCTCCAAAACTGAAAAAAGAATCGGAGCTACCCAGGTCGATTTCTGTATCGAAATCAACTCGAGCCGCGTAGTCGTTATCGGTTGTTGTGGTATCATGGATACGTAGTGAGCTGAAATTGGCTTGCGAAATGTCGCGCACATCAAAATCCGCACCATCGCGTGTGAGTGAAAATTCTGGCAAATAGGGGTCGATTACGGAATAGGACCCTGCGAGCCCGAAGTCGAAAAAGTTCCAATCATACCAAAGCGTCTTATTCTCGAATTCGCTCGCATACAGCGAATAATCAATACTCCAGTCATCACGTTCTACAGTCCCACCCAAGATATATCTCTGGACGAATCGATCTGTATCTGTATCACCATTATATCTTCGGATAAATGCAGACGAGTAGACCCCTTCGGTGATTGAGGTCGATTCACCTTGAGGGGCATCTCCAAAGCCGGGTAAGGCGGCTGATTGTCGGAAATTCATTTCTGAACGATTTCGATTATTATTAGAGAAGTAGTCCGTGATCGTTGCCTCGAAATAAGTTCGGTGAGCATCATTCCATGCGTGTTCTACCCTGAATTTGTAGGCGTTGGATCGTGTGTATATGAGATCGCGAGAGGTCCGCAAGCGATCTAGAAAATACACTTCATCTCCAGCAGAGTTTGCCTGGGCGATAGCTTGACCATTCCCGTCGAGGATTCGATTTCCATTTTCATCGATTTGTAGCAACTCGGTCCAGTTGGACTGGTAGTGTTCGAATATCCTATCGCTGGCCGATGTTCGCAGGGAGACTTCCACAGCCCAATCAGAAGACTCTCCAAAAATCTCTCGAATGCTGAGCGACCCTCCTGGTTTGAAAATGGAAGACTGATCTGAGAAAAATACATCCATACTAGCGCTCCCCTGATCCGTACTATCCAGCGCGAAGCTACTTTTAAAATATCCGCGAAAGTCGACGCCTTCTCCATCAAAATATGCACCACGGCTGCTGCCTAAATCGCCAGCGGTCTGGTATTCAGTAGCGATCGGATTCCGCTTTAAAAGAACGCGGCCTCGCTCTCTCGGGGACTCATTAGCCAGATCTCCGGATTGAGTCGAGTTTGACACCGTTTCATCGGAATTCTGAGCTGGTTCGGAGTCTTCCACTGTGGTAGTCGACTGGGCTCCGAGTGAATTCAAGGACATCGAAATCGCTGCGGCGAGGCAGCGCGTGTAGCGTTGGGCATTCATATTTGGGCATTTATTCTCCGAAGAGTCTTCGATTACTTGCGTCAAATTCCAAGTCTTCGGGGTTGGAGGGACCAAACCCTTACTCATCTCAAAAGTTCGTTTTCGCAATGATTAAAATGAAGTATATTCATGATGCTTATGTATGGAATTGTTGGAATTATCGGCAGCCGGCCTAGAAAGTTACCTATCGGGTAAATTTTGGCAAAAGATCTGCAACGAGGCGTTGTGCTCTATGGCCCTTGGTCGCTTTTCGCGTCCCGGGTCTACAAACTAACAAAAGATGCCCAACATGAATACTGAAACACCTCTCACGAGGTGGCGATCAGGTTTGCACACCTGCGCCTCCCTATCGAACTCGTCCAGAAGATGGTTGATGATCGGTTTATCAGGATTTCTCACTGCAGGAGCAGTAGGAAGCTTGATGGCCCAAGAAGAAGATGATGTCCTTGAACTTGATACATTCGAAACAGCCGTCCGCGGTGAGTCGCGTGCGACCAATGCCTTGGACTTTGGAGAATTGACTACCACCCTCCCGGGAACTTCCGCCGAGTCTATACTCGATAAAGTCCCAGGTGTGAATGTCGTTTCTCGTGACCCCTTCGGTTTTTACGAATTCGGTAATGATGTGCGTGTACGCGCTTTCTCTATCGATGATATTGGCGTCACTTTTGACGGAGTGCCTATCGGTAACAGTTCTCCTCGCTACGGAACGCCCATCGGTCGTATCGCAGATAACGAGAATTTGACTACAGTGAAGGTATCTCAAGGTGCTGGTGACGTGACGACGCCTGCCTATCAAGCCTTGGGTGGATCTCTCCAATTCTTTACTAAAGATCCTGATAAGGAACAAGGTGCTACATTGAGTGCGACCTATGGCGACTTTGACCATATCCGCATTTTTGGCCGCTATGAAACAGGAGAAATCTATGAAGGCCTGACTGCTTATGTAAGTGCTTCTCATTTCGAGTTTTCTCCTCGTGGCTTGGTTGGACTCGCGACTGGTATGCAACGCCGCCTTGAAACCAAGATTAAATACGAACTTCCTGATGGGAATGGTTCCATTAAATTTGCCTACTCTTATAATGACCGCGATGACTACGACACTCTGGGTCTTGATTGGCAGGAATATATTGGCTTGGAGACGGGATCTTTTCCCGATGAATACGCGGGCGACACGTCGGCTGAAGTCTTCACAGCGAATGGTTATATTGAGTACACTCCGAATGAATTCCCTCAGTTGGGATCTTTCGATTACGGAGACTTAAGTGATAATGGACGCAATTACGGACCTCCCACATACATCGACCCATCGATTGGGCCGGGCGAAGGGGTGAATGCCAATTATTACAACCTCTGGCGGAACGGTCGTATGGACCATCTATACCGCGTCATTGCGGACTACGATTTTACAGACGAATTTAGCGTCAATGTCGTTCCCTATTATCAACACAAAAACAACTATGGCCTGTTCGGACGTTCAAATTCTTTCGCTCAGAACCAAGTGAGGGCAGCTTACGCGGGTGACCCTAATCGAATTGACAGTTGGGCGCAGCCATACTTTGATGCTGAAGGGCGTGCTTTGAACAGTGATGGTGAATTCTTCGTCGACTATAATGGTAATGGAATTCTTGATACAGATACTTACGATTTCGACGTCGACGGGGATGGAACACTCGACACCAATGATGATGGTGTAGTGGATGCGTCCGATGCTGAAGTCGGAGTCAATGAAGTGATTCAAGACTACAGCAATGGCACATTCAGTGGGTTTAACGACACGCACGCTCTGGCGGCACCAGGGTCGACCCCCACAAGCTACACCCCAGGTGTCCCCGGACGAACAGGTCGTGACGAAGAATTCGGCGGCTATCGCTATGGTATTACGACTACATTTACGTGGGAGACTGATAATAATAAATTGATCTTTGGTGGATGGTACGAGTATGACCGTCACATCACAGAACGCCCTAATTACAATCTCCAAAATGGCGGTTCTGTAGTCGGATGGTTTGAATATGACCAATTCAACTTCCTAAACTACTCGCGCTACCTGGAACAAGAAGTCTATCAAGGATGGATACAAGATACCTACACAACTCTCGATGGAGCGCTTGACATTGTTGCTGGTATTAAGGCGATCAAGCTGGATCGTGATGCCGACGGTTTCTTGACGATCTCTGAGTGGATCAACAATACGCCAACAGCACGCTCTACTTCTTACGAAGATACATTCTTACCGCAATTTGGTCTCGTTTATCGTATCAACGACAATCTTGAGGTGTTTTTCAATTATTCGGAGAATTTAGCGGTTCCTGATGCTGGAACGATCACCACAGCAGGTGATACTTTCAACCCAGACATCCTGAATCCTGAATATTCCGAAAACTTTGACTTCGGTATCCGTGCAGACTACGGAGACGTGGCATTCAATCTTCAAGGTTTCTATCTTGAATATACAGACCGAATCCTAGCCTCTGCGGTTCCAATCGACTCGGCGAACGCTGGAGCTGCTGGTAACAGCGTATTCCAGAATGTTGGCGGTGTAGACTCCTGGGGTTTTGAGGGTAGTATCGACTACACGACTCCAATCGAAGGCCTTGAGTTATCAGGTAGCTTCGCGATCCAAGAGACTACATTCCAAGAGGACTTCTTCCTCGGGTATGAGGATTCTCCAGCGACACGCCCAGGTTTGCGCACCGGAGAATTTGTGGACGGACTCGGATTTGAGGTCTTCGAAGACATTGAAGGTAACGATCTAGGTAATACGCCATTCCTGACTCTGAACGGTGATGTGAAATACAAGATCGATGCTTGGACATTCTCGTTGAGCGGTAAGTTCTATGATGAGGTATATGTGAATACACTGAACACTCAGCCTCTTGATTCTTACACCAAGTTCGACGCGGGTATTTTCTACTCTGGTAAGGAGGGAACAGCATTGGAAGGATGGTCGGCATCCTTAAACGTTGTAAACCTTTTCGATGAAGATATTGCCCTGGCGCGCAGTTACACCGACTCAACAGGTCAAGTCCTCTGGGATCGTGGCCGCCAGTTCACATTCACGGTTACTGCAGATTTCTAAAAGGCATTTGTCTAATAGAGTTCACTGATTGCTAAACGAGAGCGGGTTCGAATGGACCCGCTCTTTTTTATTTTGAAATGCCTGGATTCGTGAATTTGCGATTCATGGCAAGTGTTTAGAAGTAAACTTCTAAAATGCCTAGAATTCCGAGTAACATGATGATCATTCCGAAGGATTTATTGAGCTGTGGTTCGAACTTGTCGAAAAATCGCCTCGGTGCAGGTGTTGTTAACAGAGTAGCGACGATCGCGAACCAAATGAATGTGGCTATACTTAAATATGCACCATAGACGAGTTTCGTTGATAGCAAGGTGTTATTGGAAATCAGGCCCGAAAACAGCGCTATAAAAAATAGAGTCGCCTTAACATTTAGGAGATTGACGGTGAAGCCTTGAAAGAAGGCTCCAGCCGATGATGCGATTGGAGGGGGATTTTTGTATTTTGTATGCCCGGTCTTGGACCTCACTGCAGTGATCCCGAGATAGATTAAGTAGGCGCAGCCCAAAACTTGTATCCATGACCTCAGAGCAGGATTGTTTGATATGATTAAACTCAGTCCGGTAATCGCCAAAATGCAGTGAATCGCGATCCCGCACGCGATCCCTAGACTGGTTACAATAGCGGTGCGGCTTCCCGAGTTGGTGGCGTGACGCAGCACAATCAAGAAATCGGGGCCCGGGCTCGCTACAGCGATAAAGTGTGCAAGTGCGATGGCAAAAAACTCGTGCATAGGAAAGGCGATCTAATCGATAAATCGAATGATTGCCTAGCCTGCAACCCTTTCGAAAATTATGGGGACTGTGCGGAAAGTCGGAGCGGTTGCGTCCGGCTTGCGCAGTAAGGGTACCAAGACTTTCATCGAGAATTCTCGAATAGTAGGCAGCGAATGCCTCGCTTTTCGAAACCACTGAGTTAATCGCAGAATCGCTTTTTAAGGCGACGTTTTCGCGACAAAATGGTTCGGAGTCGAAATCACTGAAGTTTTTTCAGATAAGTTCTCGAAAAATTGCCCGGCTCATTCATAAACCGCGATCATGTCCACGGTTTTAATCATTGGTGCAGGCGGGGTCGGTGGAGTCGTCACACACAAATGCGCGCAGGTTCCTGAGGTTTTCGAGCGTATTATCTTGGCAAGCCGAACAGTTGCGAAGTGTGACGCCATTGCGGCGCAAATTGGGCGAGAAATCGAGACTGCGCAAGTCAATGCCGATCATGTCACCGAATTGGTTGAACTCATTCAGCGCGTCAATCCCGACTTGCTCATAAATGTTGCCCTCCCATATCAAGATTTGACCATCATGGAGGCCTGCCTGGAGACCGGAGTGCCCTACCTCGATACCGCGAACTATGAACCTCCGGAAACTGCGAAATTCGAGTACAAATGGCAGTGGGCTTACCATGACCGTTTCAAGGATAAGGGGCTCTTGGCACTCCTTGGAAGCGGCTTTGATCCTGGGGTCACCAATATCTTCACCTCCTGGATGGCCAAACATCACTTCGATGAAATCCACGAGTTAGATATTATTGACGCAAACGCCGGCGA
>JBCCBL010000127.1:0-8029 GCA_039034055.1 Verrucomicrobiota bacterium
CATCGTCCATGCGCCAGCGCAGCAACGGCTGGTAGCGATACGGCAGTATGGATGCTTCATGCGCCCAGTATTCGAAACACCGCCGGTTTTTCGCAGCCAGTGTGTGTAGATGCTGTATGGCATCCTAAGACAGCATCAATATGTGACCGATATGTTCACTGATTCAGAGGAGGCATTGGAGGTGATACTAGAAAATGATTATCGATTGATCGTCACCGACTACCAAATGCCTCGGTTAAATGGGGTGCAACTTGTAGAGAAGATCAGAGCAG
Organism: Verrucomicrobiota bacterium; assembly: GCA_039034055.1. Lineage (GTDB taxonomy): Bacteria > Verrucomicrobiota > Verrucomicrobiia > Opitutales > JABSRG01 > JBCCBL01. The sequence goes on from JBCCBL010000127.1 coordinate 273, forward strand.
CTGGGCTCTCGATTCCGGTCATTATCATCTCGGGGATGATGCACACCCCCGAGTTGCAGAGGGCTGTAAATATGGGAATCACCTCAGTTTTGCAGAAACCGACTGCGACTTCCGCTTTTTTGGGCCATGTAAATAAATATTTACCGCGGGCTCCGGGACAGAAGATTCATACCTTGTCCAATTCTGAAATACCTGAACTGGTATCAGATGAATCGCTTCTGAAGGAGCGCGAGCAGACGTTCACGTTTCCTACCCATCTGAAATATGTTACGGCTCATTCACTAGCGACGAAGCGTAGTCTGCAAAAGCTCTGGGATGCATCAAGGTCTCTCAATCAGTTATTTTTCAAAGTGCCGGCCGGCGGGGATATATTACAGTTTTCATCTGAGCTATCGAACTGGAAGGGCTTCGATGAAGTCCCGCTCAATTTTCTAAGTGTCGCCGATTTATCGGAGCCAGGTTTTGGAACCCGTTTAGATAGTCTATCGCGAAACTCGCGTCAGAACGAACTCGTTGTGGTTGATTGCCAAAACCAGAAACTGGCTCAGAACGTTGATGCTCTGAACAAACACATCGAATCAGCACACCGATATGCTGAGGGTTCCCGCGAGCTAACCTTCCTTTACTGGTTCAGTGAGGAGACCTGGGAAACATTCCTCGGACTTCAATCGGAAAACATCCGTCGATTCTGTAATCGCAATGTGATTGAAGTTCCCACGCTTAATGAGCGTCTACCTGATCTTGCAGAATACGCTTCAAAATCTGTCCAGGGCTTTGCTAGGAAGCTTAGGCGGAGCAATCGACATGAGTTTGAAGCAGATGCAATCAACCTAGTTCTCAACACGGAATGGTCTGGGAATTTCAGCGAATTGTCTCTAGCGCTGTATAAGGTAGTGAGTATTGGCGAAGACGCACCGATCAAAGCTGAAGAACTCGCCAAGTGCATTTCGGGCGAGGCAGATGAAATTGTAAAACGGTCGCAGAACCAGGAAGGTACTTCTCTCTTGAAATCATTTCTCTGTGGTATTCAAGACCGGTTCATTCAGAATTCATCGCCTGATTCAAATCCGGTCGAAGCATCCCTCTATGCGACAGAGGTCGAGCTGCTATACCCTGACTTAGTTTCGAGCGATCCAGAAGCAGCAGCTTAAGTCAGGGCTCGCTCTGGTTTCACGTTATACGGACCTAATCAAAGAAGATCTCTCGGTGCAGATCAGGTTAATTGGGCCCGTTCCTGCTCTTTCATGAGGGAACTTCATCGATGATTCGCGGTTCTAGACTCTAGTCTTGAGGATTCGGTAAGACATTATTTATAAAAAGTTTAAGTGGCAGCTTCTAATTCTTCATATGGTCCCGCACCGTCTTCTATGTTGGAAGATCTCGAGGATATTTTGGTCAACGAAGACTCTATCAAACGAAGAATTGCTGAGATGGGTAAGCAATTGGATAATTCATATCGCGGCGAGGAATTGGTCTTAATGTCGATTGTCAATGGTGGGGTGATTTTCACCGCAGACTTGATGCGATCGATCTCACTCCCGGTTCAACTGGACTGCCTCCACATTTCCAACTACAAAGATGGAGCACATTCTTTCAGCGAGGATGAAATCTCGAGTCAGGTTCACCTAAACATCAAGGATCGCATCGTCATTCTAATTGATGATATCCTTGATACTGGGTTTACCCTCCAAAAAGTCGTCACTGCTCTAGAAGGATTAGGTGCTAAGGAGATAAAAACCTGCGTTTTACTTAGGAAAAAGGGCCGTCAAACATCTCCCTTCCTTGCTGATTTTGTCGGGTTTGATATTCCTGATGAGTGCGTGGTCGGTTACGGTATTGACTACTCTGAAAAATATCGAAACTTGCCGTTCATCGGCGTGCTCAAGCCAGATTGCCAAAATCCTCCAATGTGGGTGTGAAATATGGGTTGAGACCCTCAAGATTCTTGAGGGTTTGACCAGGCTCAGAATGTCGGGTCGAGAAACACCGAAACTCGTTGGCACGGAGCATAATGGAATTTCCAAAACCTCAAGCAGCAACGGACGGCGCGGCCATGGCCAACCCGGCAAGCCGCCCGGTGGTCCAGGCATTTTGTAGATTGAATCCACCGGTTATGCCGTCGATATCGAGCACTTCACCACCAAAATATAAATTGGGAATAATACGGCTTTCCATTCTGCGAAAATCGACCTCTTTTAGGGTAACCCCTCCGCAGGTGACGAACTCCTCTTTATTCATACTTTTCCCTGACACGGAAAGTTGCATCTCGGTGAGTTCGCGGATCAGCGATTTCTCCTGTTCTGATTTGAGCTGAGACCAGACTGTATCACGGGGTATATGCGCTGATTGGATAATACGATCCCAAAAACGCTGTGGTAGACTAAACAACGCATGAGAGCCGACCTGTTGTCTGGCGCGTTGCCTGCGAGCCCGTCTTAGGATTTCCACCACTTGATTTGAATGAAAATCAGCTAACCAATTGAGTGATATTTTGAATACGTATTGTCTTTTCTGCAACTCACGGGCTGCTACGGCAGAGAGTTTTAAAATCCCGGGGCCGCTTAGACCCCAATGGGTGATGAGGACTGGGCCAGTATTTTCCAATTTACCATCGAGAATATTAACTTTTGTCGGCTCAATCGCAATGCCTTGTAGTTCATTGATTCGCGGGTCGTTTATTTTAAAAGTAAACAGAGAGGGAGCCAGCTCTTGTATGCTATGTCCGATTTCCTGGAGATTTTTCGCAAGGGGTCCGTCTTTCAAACTTCCAGTCGCTAGCATGACCTGTTGGGCGGAGTATTTCTGATCCTTTGAACAAATTTCGAAAACCCCGTTTTCGCTGGGTCGAACATCGAGAACGGATTGTCTCGAAAACAAAGATACCCCCACGTCTCTAGCGGATTCTAGCAAAAGATTAATGATTGTTTGCGAATCGTCGGTTGTCGGAAAAATGCGCCCATCATCCTCAGTCTTCAGCTCCACCCCACGTTGCTCAAACCAATCAATCGTATCGCTGGGCTGCCATTTTGAAAAAGGTCCGCGGAGTTCGCGACTCCCGCGCGGATACCGTGACACCAACTCACGTGGATCAAAACAAGCGTGAGTGACATTACAACGTCCTCCGCCGGAGATCCCAACCTTGGTCAAAAAACGCGGAGCTTTCTCGAGAACGCATACGGATTTTTTCGGATTGGTTTCCTTGCACGTTATTGCCGCGAACATACCTGCGGCACCGCCCCCAATCACAATACAATCCCAGTATTTGTTCATCGAAGCTATTCTAACGGATTACTGAAACGGTTTCAGATTGATCGGATCGCATCCGAGAGAATCTCACAGGCTTGGTCGATAGCTACCGATGCGTGCGAAGTGCTGATGAAGCATGTTTCGAAGGCCGATGGCGGCAGGTAGACTCCATTTTCCAAGGCTTTATGAAACACCGTATTAAACAATTCCTTATCGGCCCCAAGGACTGCATCAAAGCTGTCAATCGGTTTGTCCGTAAATGCCATGAAGAACATGGATCCAGCCTGAGGAACTTGTAAGGGAACTCCCTTATCCTTAGCGGCGTCCAAAAGTGCATCCCGAAGCAATTTCCCCATGTTGTCGAGGCGATCGTAAGGTTGCTGTTCGTTCAGCAGTTTTAGAGACTGAAGCCCTGCTGCCATGGCCAGCGGATTTCCACTCAGCGTCCCAGCTTGGTAGACTGGGCCTAGTGGGGCCAGTAGATCCATGATTTCACGCTTCCCGCCGAAGGCACCTACCGGCAAGCCTCCACCGATTATTTTACCCATTGCGGTGAGATCTGGAGTGATGGCTTCCTTTTCCTGGACGCCTCCCAGAGCGATTCGAAATCCGGTCATCACTTCATCCATGATGAGCACCGCCTTGTATTTTGAGCAGACATCACGCAGGGCCTGTAGGTAGCCGGGTTTTGGCAAAACAAGTCCGCAGTTAGCAGGGTATGCTTCAACGATAACACCGGCAATTTCCTGAGGGTATTTCGAGAACACAGTCTCCAATGCCTCGAAGTCGTTATATGGCAGAACTAAGGTTTCTTCAGCAAAACTCTTTGGGATGCCGGCGCTATCGGGAGTCCCCAGAGTGAGAGCTCCTGAGCCGGCGGAGACCAGCAGGCTATCGACATGCCCATGGTAACAGCCTGCGAACTTGATAATTTTGTCACGCCCGGTATAGCCACGAGCCAATCGAATGCAGCTCATCGTTGCCTCAGTGCCACTGTTGCACATCCGAACTCTTTCGACCGAAGGTACATTTTCGACCAAAAAGGCGGCCATCGGCACTTCGTAAGGGTTTGGGGTACCGAAGCTGGTACCTCTATCCAGAGCTTCGCTGATGGCATCATGGATCTCAGGATGATTATGACCATGGATCGCCGGTCCCCAGGTGCAAACAAAGTCAATGAGGTCTTGGCCGTCGACGGTGGTGAGCGTGGCCCCCGAGGCACGCTCGGTGAAAAATGGACTGCCTCCAACGCTGCGAAAAGCGCGTACGGGTGAATTGACACCCCCGGGGATCAGTCTTTGAGCGGTTTCAAAAAGTTCTTGTGAGCGGTTCATAGACAGCAAATGCGGGAGTTTAAGGCTTGGTCGAGTTGCTAGGGTATGGCAAGAGCGCTTCGATGCGCTGTTTTAATTTTCCGGACCGGACGTAGTCTTCTACAACTTCGGCGATGGGAGCTGTTTGAAAAAGGATGCCTTGTTCAGGCAGAAAAGGGGATAATCTCTGGATCTGCGGGAAGGGTCTTAGAATCTAAAACCCTATCAAAGTAAGCCGCCAGGTATAGTTTACCGGCTACCGAGGCCTCATCGTATAACTCAAGAATACGCGTACTTTCGGCGTCTACAAAGGTGTAGAGTGCGTAGAATTCAATAGGGATCTCACCACGGGCATTCTGCCCAGCGCGAAAGACACCCGTCTTCGCGATCTGTCTCTTCGCAAATGTCAAGATTTCCGGATCGGTGAGGGTTTGATTATCCTGTTTTTCAACGGCCGTTATAAGCAGTTTTCGAAGCGCCAACTGCTCGGAAAGGATTTCTCTATTTTGCTTCCGGTCGGGCCCCGGCGATAAAACGAGTGCAAATGGACTGATTGTTACCCGAAATCCTGCTTTGCGCCCGGCCATTTCGAGCGCTCGATAGGCGTTACTTGCTCGGATTCGCAAACTGACAACAGTGTCTGCATCTTCAGAAGCCGCATATTCGATTTGCAGTAACGGTGCATCACGATGTTTGTTTTCGACCATCGCCCAGATTGATCGCAGCACCGAATCGATGCGGTCATCCTCAAAAAAAACGTCCTCTATTTCAGTGTTGTAGGCGAGGCTCCGGATGTCTGCAAAAATCTGGTTCGCCATCAGAACCGATAGGACCAGCGTGATCAGGATACTACTTCGAAACATAGCGTTGGACAATTGGAATGCGGCGGCCCACGCCAAAGGCCAAAGGGGTTACTTTAAGGCCGGGAGCTGCCTGTTTTCGTTTGTATTCATTGAGGTCCACTTTCCGAGTAATGTCCTCGACGACGAGTGGATCGAAGCCTGCACCCATGATTTCCTGACGACCTTCGCCTTTTTCGACATAGCGATACAAGATTGCGTCAAGGACTTCATAAGCAGGCAGGCTGTCTTCGTCCTTCTGATCTGGACGCAATTCTGCAGAGGGTGGTTTGTTAATAGTATGCCACGGAATGATTTCGTGGTCTCGATTAATGTGGCGGCAAAGCTCGAAAACGGTTGTTTTCGGGAGGTCCGAAATGACTGCCAGACCCCCACACATATCTCCGTACAAGGTGCAATAGCCCACCGCGAGTTCGCTCTTATTTCCGGTAGTCAATAACAGAGCACCGAACTTGTTAGACATGGCCATCAGCAAAAGCCCGCGGGACCTTGCTTGAACATTCTCTTCGGTGACATCCGCGGAGAATCCATCAAAGAGCGGCATCAGCGTATCACTCGCCGCATCGACCATGCTTGCAATTGAAACCGTTTCATAGCGGATACCCAAATTTTGTGCCAGGTCTCTGGCGTCGTCACGGCTATGTTGACTGGATATTGCCGATGGGAGGCTGACCCCAATGATATTGCCTTTACCCAGCGCGCGAGCCGCGATTGCTGCGGTGAGCGCTGAGTCGATTCCGCCACTCAGACCAATGAGGGCCTTTGAAAACCCGCATTTTTGTGCATAATCGCGCAGTCCCAGAGTGAGTGCCTCAAACAATAGATCCATCGAACTCGCCTGTTTAAGGGAGTTCAAAGAGGGCGGTTTAGAGGAGAGATCCACGATCAGGTTCTGCTCGACGAAGCCGTCAGCTTTACCGAGAACTTCTCCGGACTCGGTGACTGCAAAGCTGCGGCCGTCAAAAATGAGTTCATCGTTTCCTCCCACCGCATTGCAATAGACTAGGGGAGCTGCAACACGTTTAGCGGCATCGCGTACTAGATCCATTCGGAATCGGTCTTTCTCCACATGCCATGGGCTCGCTGAGCAATTGATCACTAGGTCAACGCCGCGTTCCTTGAGGTTTTCGATGGGATCATCGTGATAGCGGTCAGCTGTTGGGATATCTGGGTGGTTCCAAATATCTTCACATATGGTCAACCCGATTCGCTTGCCTCTCCATTCGACAATCGCAGAAGAATCCCCAGGCTCAAAGTAGCGGTCCTCATCAAACACATCATAGGTAGGCAAGAGCGATTTGAAGCCGTAGGACTTGACTGCTCCATGCTCAATCCAAGCGACGGCGTTGTAGAATGGACGGCCGGTCGATTTAGGATTAGGAACCACCGTGCCGACGAGCGCAGGGATTGAACGAACGCTCTGAGCGAAATCGTCTAGAGCATGTTCGACATCTGGCACAAACTGCGTTTTGAACAAAAGGTCGCGCGGCGGGTATCCACACACAACTAGCTCTGGAAACACCACCAGCTCAGCTCCATCACGAACCAATGCATGATAGCTCTCATGCATCTTCCGCAGGTTTTCAGGCATATCGCCAACGGTCGTATTGATCTGAGCCAGGCCTATTTTCATCGTGTAAAGCAGAGAACTTCAGACCTTAAAGATACATAAGCAAAGCTCAAATTATCCGCTCGAATCTTGGCAAGGCCGACACTGCGCAAAAATCTTGATTATGCTTCTGGAACACCCATAGCGTCAGAAAAGACGGGAATATGTCAAAACACCATACCAGGATAGAGTGGAGCCGTGCGGGTCGTGCATTTGATTATGATGCGTACTCTCGGAATCATTGGTGGGTGTTTAAGGGGGATGAGCGGATCGAGGCGTCGGCGGCTGCTCAGTTTCTTGGGGATCCAAAGAAGATGGATCCTGAGGATGCATTTGTTGCGTCGCTGTCGAGTTGCCACATGTTGACTTTTCTAGCGATTTGCTCTCGGAAGGGATTGTCGGTCGAGAGTTACTCGGATGAGGCTGTTGGATTTCTCGAGAAAGATGAGGTAGGCAAACTGGTAATCACTCGGGTTGAATTGCATCCAAAGGTTTGTTTCAGTGGAGATGTTGAAGTTTCGAATGACCTATTGAGAGAATTGCATGAGCGCTCTCATCATGAATGCTTCTTAGCAAATTCCGTGAAGACAGAAATCACCACCATAATCGCGTAGGGGTTCGATCCAGTCTTGTATGGAACAGGCTATCGGTTCAGGTTTCGAATTTGATCTAGTTGCTGCTCGAGTCGTTTTTCGGAGATTTTTTCGGCAGTTCCGAGTTCTTGGCAGA
>JBCCBL010000128.1:0-8007 GCA_039034055.1 Verrucomicrobiota bacterium
AGTTGTTCTCGATTTACGATTTCGGTAATGTCATTCCCGTGAATTTGGAAGAACCGAATGTTTTCCTTGAGGTCAAAAAATGCGACAACAGTCCACCGGATGTGCATCGGCTCTTCCCTATCAAAAGAGATTTTTACTTGGTATTCGAGTTTTGGACTTTTTTTGAATTCACCTCTAGTGAATCGATTTAGTTCCCCGCTCGTCTCGGCGTCGAGCCACTCTGAGAAATGAAGACTCTCTATTTTAATCGGATCTACGCGATAGAGGTCAGCACAATTGATGTTCAGAAATTGGGTATGTCCTTCTGGGGAAATTCTGAAAATGGGAATATCCAGGGTGTGCAGAATTTCTACCGCGTTATCCATTGAAACTTCTGACATCTTTCTTCTGAACTACATTGCAAATCGCGTTTGATGGGATCTGAGAAACCTGGTGGAATCGCCTTTAAAGCGGTGATGTGTTGGCGGAGGGATTTCTGTCGAATCGGGACACATTTACGATGCCTGATTGGTATTACGAAATGAAATCGAGGGAGGGATTCTGGGGGTGGGTTCAGTTGGATTCATTCGACCAAATACTTCGTTTCGCAGGATCAACGACATATTGGCAGTTTTTCGTGCATCCGTTAACGAGGAATGGCCCCCAATATCCGTGGGCGAAAGGGACATTTCAGGACCGTAGAGGTCGATGAAAGAATTTGCGTGGCTTTCTGTAAGTGAACGTGAGCCGTATTTAGGACTCGGGTCTCCGTATATTCTGTTTAGGCGAATAGCGGTATTCGCGGCCAGGAGTGGAATTTTCCGAATCGTGGTCGAGTCCGACATATTTTGTGAAACGTTGAAGGTTGGCAGTTTGATAAAACAACGCAGTAGATGTCGGAGTGTGCCCTGTTAGATTAATCTCAGTTGCGATTTCTACATTCTTTTTAACAAGCCCCGATTCATTAAAATTCATCAATTTAGGGAGAATGCGCGGCCGAACCTGGTGGCATGGGCTAAGCTCCTCATCGATATATGGATATAGCTAGAACAATCAGGATGATCCTCGCCGTGGGTTCTTTATTCTTGGCTTCTGCAAATCTGAATGCTCAAGATGCGCCGGTGGACAAGGACTTTTTCATCGCCGTTGTTGGAGGTACCACCTTTGGCACTCCGCTTGAATTTGCTGAAGGCCTCGCTGAGGATTTGGGAAGTTTCCATTTTGAAACGAGGGCCGGGCCGAGTCCAAAAATTTTCAAGAAGAAGTATAAGGGCGTTTCTTTCTATTACATCCCAGTCTACGGGTTAATGGATAAGGAGCCGGAAGAAGAGGATGATATGTATCACGTGCGCACTTGGTCTGCACTCTATGAGCTGGGGGTGACTCATGCGATCAGCGGTGCGACCTCGGGCGGTATCGATCCTGAGCTGGATTTTGATGACATCGTCCTGATCGACGATTTTATGGAGTTTCGCGCTGAGCGTCCCAATGATGTTCTGAAAGCATCGGGCCATAGCCGCCCAGGAGTCTTCCCAAATTTCGAGGTACCCCTGAGTCCATCGATCCGAAAATTGCTGATTGAGGAGTGCGCGAAACGCAAGGAAGCGACGGGATATAAGGGCAAAATTCGTAATACCGGGACATTCTTTCAATTCGCTCCAGGGCGTTTTGAGAGCCCGGGAGAGGTCCGTGCAATGCGGAAGCTGGGTGCAGATCTTACGAGTATGAATCAAGCGACGTGCATCGTATATGCACGGCAATTTGGAATTCGGTATGGTTCCATCTGCTCGATTTCAAATCCCGCGGTTGGGGTGCGTCCGTTTACTTTTGAGCAGATGCAGGAGAGTGTGCAGAATATTGCGGGCTTTGCGATACCGGTTGTGCTTGAGGTCATCGCCCGGATTCCCGAGGAAGCGATGGGGCCCGAGCCGAGCAGTACTGGTGACGAATTTGAAGGCAATTATTTGGATCCAGATGGCAAAACGACCGACGTATGAACGGCGAACTAGGTGTCAAAAAGGTGGCTGCCACTGGCCATTTCTTTACTTTTTTTTTAAGCGACATTTCGGATACTCTTTAGGGTTCAAATAAAAGTATTTCATTCTCGGTTTTTTGGGTGCTGAACAAGAGATAGAACGATTACTGAACCCTGATGCAGCGCATGAGTTTTGGTCGATTGAGTGCGCTTGCGGAATCTTGATGCTACTTTATGTTGATTCCGGGTGTTTTCTTTGAGGTTCTAAAATGTGTCAGGATTTCTTCCGCTTCTATGGCATCTTACTAATCGTGCGTATCACATTTAAACTCATCGCTACCCTTTTCGTTTCCGGCGTATTTGTCCACTCTGACGTTTTTGCCGAATCAAGGCCTCCAAATATCGTTTTGATAGTCGCCGATGATTTGGGCTATGGGGATCTCTCTTGCTATGGTAACGAATTCATCCAAACCCCCAACTTGGACCGGATGGCTCGTGAGGGTCTAAGGTTTACTGACTTCCATTCAAACGGGGCAGTCTGCAGTCCGACCCGAGCGGCGTTGATGACGGGTCGTTACCAGCAGCGAACCGGTATTTCAGGTGTCGTAACCGCGAAGGGTCACCGTCATACTGGGCTCGGGCTGGAGGAGATGACCTTTGCCGAAGTCTTGAAAACGGTGAACTACAAGACTGCCCTCATTGGAAAATGGCATCTTGGTTATAAACCGGAACTCAATCCTGTCGCGCAAGGTTTTGATGTTTACCGAGGCTTCGTGAGTGGCAACGTTGATTATCAAATTCATATTGACCAAACCGGCCAGGAAGACTGGTGGAAGCAGGATGAGCTTGTTCCGGAGGAGGGTTATCTTACCGATCTGATCACCCAGCATGGTCTGAATTTCATCAAAGAGAATTCGAAAGATCCGTTCCTCCTGTATTTGGCACATGCAGCACCCCACTATCCATATCAGGCGCGGGCGGATCCTCCTCGATATATTCCGGGGGTGGGTAGGCAGGAGGATCCATCATCTCCTGAAGTCTTGAAAGAAATGATCGAGATCATGGATGAAGGGATCGGGGATATCTTGGACCAGCTGGAAAGGGCGGGAGTCTTGCAGGACACGCTGGTCATTTTTACCTCGGATAATGGGCCTGCCTCTCATGGTTCCTCTGGCGGGTTGCGGGGAAAAAAGGGTTCGATTTGGGAAGGTGGACATCGAGTGCCAGCAATCTTTTATTGGCCGGGTCACATTCGCCCCGCAGCGGTATCCAATGAACTCACGATGACGGCTGATCTGTGGCCAACATTCGCAGCACTGGGAGGTGCATCGGTTGATCATTCAGATATCGATGGAGTCAACCTCTTGCCTCATCTGCTTGAGGGGGTTGCCCTGCAAGATCGATACATGTTTTGGGGAATCAAGAAGCACATTGCTGTCAGGAAAGAAAACTACAAATTTATCGTTCAGCAAAATTTCCAGAAACCAAAGCTGTATGATCTCGATCTAGATATTGAAGAGACTCGAAATATCTCGGCTAAACATCCGGAACTGGCAGAGTCACTACTGGCCGTTGCAAAAGAATGGTATCGAGATGTTACTGATGGAATTGAACAGAAAACGCAATAGGCCAAACGTCCGCAAATCCTAGTTGCGTTGTAAAAGAAGTATGCGGTTTGTATTCGTTCCTTTGGTTTGATTGCTAACACCCCAGGCATTCGAAGTCTTGGTGAATTCTTGCTCGTTAATGAGCACTAGGAGGGGAGTGAATCCAGATTTTTCGATTACCGGCAGCAAGGCCTGCTCTAAGAGAACAGTCCCTTTATTGACTTCCCCAACCTCAAATGCGACGTAACCAGCGGGTTTCACGATTCGACTGAGTTCTTTGAAGGTAGCATTCATCTTCTCGACCCAATCGCCCAATTTAGAGAATTGCCAAAAATTCACACTGTTTGGATCGATATTATTGAACCAGCATCGCAGCCAATTATCTCCCTGGTAATCGACGGTTGCCAGAAAGGGGGGAGAGGTGACCACCAAATCAATAGAATTATTCTTGATCTCGGGTGTTCGGTCTGCAGAGCCACAGAGGAGAAGGCTGTTATCGCTGTATTTCCGCATCAATTCAGCAGAATCTGTATCCAGATTTTTGAGAAGACTCTTTGATTTTTTAAGAATAATCGCCTTCACATCTCGGTCGGGTGGACTTTGTTCGCGGTCTCGATTAATCTTGTTCTGGCGCGCAACACTCACTGCTTGATTGGGAGGAAGCGTATATACTGAGAAGAATCCTGGGGAGTGGCCGGTGAGTCGATTGGTCGCGACCATGCGGATCCATGTGTCAATATTGTCAAGGCTGCTGTTCGACTCGCGTTCAATAAAGTAGTTTCGGAGAGCATACACTTTTTTCAGTGTATTCGGATGGTAGAAAGCGAGCAGTTCTGAGTCGATATTACCTGAATGCTCAAAACCAATAGAGTCCAATCGGCTCTCGATAGATTCGATATCGGGTGGCGAGAGTCGTGGCTCGAGGAGGATACGGCTGAGGGGGTTGGCATCGTTACCTGCGGCGTGTCGTCCGAGTCGGACGGCCTCAAGAGCTGTGGTTCCGCGGCCCAAGAATGGGTCGAACACGGTATCGCCCACCTGAGTCAAGTGTTCGATGAAAAATGCCGGAAGTTGGGGTTTGAAACAGGCTCGATATGAAATCTCGTGCAGGGGTGAGCTAGCTCTTTGCTTTGAAGTCCAGAACTCATTGATGAAGTAGCGAATGGGATGATTGCTAACTGCATCCACCTGTTCGATACGTGTTTCGGTTCCAAAGGCGCGAAACGTCTTGAGGCTTTGGATGAATTTCTGGGTGTGAGGCGACTGGGGCTTGAGATCGGAGGCCGGGAAGAACTCGCGATTATTGGGATGGGCTTTGGTACGCGACATTGACGTAATGTGATATGCGATCCTTAAGCATTGCTCACGACTCGGGAAAGTAGAGTCGCAAATGATGTGCGTACCCGATCAGCAGTTTCTTTGACCTCGTCGTGAGTGAGGGGCTGATCGCTCATGCCTGCGGCCAGATTCGTGATGCACGAGATGCCGCAGACTTCGATTCCAGCGTGATTGGCGACGATTGCTTCGGGCACCGTGGACATTCCAACGGCGTCCGCACCGAGGGTTCGAAATGCTTTTATTTCAGCAGGTGTTTCATAACTTGGGCCGGTTACGGCAAGATAGACTCCTTCAGCGTAGTGGATTGGAAGGTCTTTGGAGGCCTCTGCGGCGAGTTTGCGCAAACGTTTGCTGTAGACCTCGCTCATATCTGGAAAACGGGTACCGAGATCGTCGTGATTGGGTCCAATCAGAGGGTTGGTGCCAAGGCCGTTTATGTGATCCGAAAGCGCCATTAGAGTGCCCGGTTTGTACGTGGTATTGATGCATCCCGCCGCATTGGTGACGAAGAGTTGTTTGACTCCCAGGAGAGCCATAATGCGAATAGGCATCACGACCTGATCCATTTTGTAGCCTTCGTAAAAGTGGAAACGTCCCTGCATGCAGAGCACTGGTTTTCCGGATAGCATCCCATAGACGAATTGGCCTTTGTGCCCCTCAACAGTAGATCGCGGGAAGTTGGGGATGTCTTCGTATGGAATGGATCGCGGATTTTCGATAGCCTCATCCGCGAAGAATCCGAGTCCGCTGCCGAGAATGATGCCGGCTTCGGGTGAAAAATCTTTTAACTGGTTTTGGAGATATTCGAGAGCGTCCTGCATAATTTTATTTGGGAAGTACCTCGATGATCAAAGGTTCCGCTCCCATGGGATGCAAGGATTCTACGGTGATTGCTTCAATTAGTCTCTGTTCTGCTTCTTCGGCGGAGTCTCGATCCACCGCATGAACGGTGCTGATCAATGAACCTTCTTCCAAAATTTCGCCCACCTTGACAAGTTCGCTGAAGCCCACTGAGGGATCAATGGCGCTATCGACATGGATGCGTCCGGCTCCGAGTTCCTGGGCACTGCGCGCAATTTTCATAGCGTCGACTTCGCTAATGATTCCGCTAGCGCCGCGGTAGCGGACTGGATGGCGATAGGGAGCTTCTGGGAGGATTTCGAGAATTTTGTCGAGTGAATCGGGTCCTCCCTGTGCGGAGATTATCTGAGCAAATTTGCGGGCTGCAGACCCGTCTTGAATCGCTTTTTCAGCAAGTTCTTGTCCGGCATCTAGGCTATCGACGACCTTGCCAATTTCGAGCATGTGTCCGACGAGGTCTATCGAGAGGCTGAGGAGGTCGTCTGGGCCGAATCCCTGAAGACATTCGATGGCCTCTCGAACTTCTAGGGCGTTGCCAACGGTATGGCCCAAGGGTTGATCCATTCTTGAAATTACGGCTCGGACTTCGCAACCGAGTCGGCGACCGATGTTGATCATCGATTCGGCTAATGCTTGGGCTTCATTGACCGATTTCATGAAGGCTCCCGAGCCTACTTTAACGTCTAGCACGAGCCCTTCGATGCCCTCGGCGAGCTTTTTGCTCATGATCGATGCGGATATCAGAGGGATGCTGTCGACAGTCGAAGTGACATCGCGCAGGGAGTAGAGTATCCGGTCTGCGGGAACCATTCCTTCGGTTTGACCGATCAATGCGGCGCTGATTTCTACACATTGGCGGACATAGCGGTCCAGAGACATTTGCCAGGAAAATCCGGGAATGCTACCCAGTTTATCGAGAGTCCCACCGGTGTGTCCCAAACCGCGACCACTCATCATTGGGACACAGAGTCCGCAGGCGGCCGCGAGGGGAGCGAGCACCAGAGAGACTTTGTCCCCAACACCTCCGGTAGAGTGTTTGTCTATCCGCGGTTTTTTGATGTGGGATAGATCGGCCATTTCTCCCGAACGGGTCATGGCCTGTGTCAGTGCCGAGGTTTCTGCTGGATTTAGACCGTTGAGGTAGGCAGCCATCAACCATGCCGAAATTTGGTAGTTGGCGACCTTACCGTCAGTCATTGCCTGAATGAACTGCTGGATTTCCTCTGGGGCGTGGGTTTTTGAGTCGCGCTTAGTTTCAATAAAGTCGAATGGGAACATGTATCAAATTAATATCGACCGCCAATCTGCTTCTTTGAATCCAACAAAACCGGCCGCATCAGTGAGGAGAAAGGGTCTCTTTATGAGATTGCCGTTGCTGGAGAGTAGAGCGAGGGCTTCCTCTTCTGACAGGGATGGGAGGGTGTCTTTGAGTCCTAACCTGCGGTAGTCTTGACCCGAGACGTTGAACAGCTTCTTGATTTGGTGGTTTTGAAAGGTGAGCATTGCTTTCAGCTCATCGACACTCGGAGGTGTCTCACGAATCGGTATTTGGATATGTGCAAGTTCGTTTTCTTTGAGCCAGCGAGTCGCCTTTTTACAGCTATCACAACCCGAGTATGTGTAGACTTTGATCACGGGTTTAGGAATCCTCTCAAAATGTTTTTGACGCCGCCATCCTCAGAATCGTCGTCTCCCAGGCGCTTTTCGATCTCTTCACTCAGTCTGTTTTTGGCGGCGTCTTGGATAGCGCTTTGGGCAGCATTCTGGAGTTCCTGCTGAAGTTGGCGTGTATCGAGAGACACCTTCAAGGCGTCAATAGGTCCTGCTAGGCTTCCCTGAAGAGCGAGCGATTCAATTTCTTGCATGCCAACTTTCGGGATTTGTATCTGCAATGCGCTGAGTTGAGCGTTGATTGGAATTTGGAGCGATTGCTCTTGTAAGACGCCTTCAGCGAGGACGGTGATTTTCCCAGCTTCGACGGATTGGGCGAGATCCGATGGCAGGAGGCTGCGAACCGACTCTATCTCGAAATCACGAGCTTCGAGTGTAATTGGACTTTTCGAGAGGGGATCTCTCAAGGTGTCGGCGCGGACATGAGCATAGATTTGTTCGGATCGGTTTTTCACGGTGATTTCCGGTGGATTTTCTAGAAATTCTGGAGCATCGGAGATCCACAGGGCATCGATATCGAGTATTCCGAGATCAGTCCCGGTGATTCTCAGATCGCGGACTGTGAGGGTATTCACA
>JBCCBL010000129.1:0-7982 GCA_039034055.1 Verrucomicrobiota bacterium
CTTGCACCAACCGTCCGAGCATAAAAATGACCCTCCGCGCGTAATATGGGTGACAAGCCGTTTGCCAGGATAGTCGACTTGCCGAGCGGTCGGCCCACGCGGATTACTCGCCCCGGCGGCGCGCATCTCGTAAGCATGTGGGTGGTAAAGATCCGCCACAATTTCCCAAACGTTCCCGGCGATATCATAAAGTCCATATCCGTTGGGAGGAAAACTCTTTACGGGAGCGGTTAGGATAAAACCATCCTCGCCAGTATTTTGATACGGCCAGGCACCCTGCCAGATATTGGCCATCCAAAACCCATAACCTTCTGGAGCAAAGTCGTCGCCCCAAACGAACGGCTTCCGCTCCAAACCACCCCGCGCGGCACGTTCCCATTCCGCCTCGGTGGGCAGACGCTTCCCCGCCCAATTTGCATACGCCGCAGCGTCCTCTTGGGTAACATTGACCACTGGATGGTCCTCTAATCCCTCCAGAGTCGTTCCAGGACCCCCGGGTGTCTTCCAAGTCGCGCCGGGGACAATTTGCCACCATTGGGTAATATCGCGCTGGCCATAAATCGTCCCCTCCGGCGCTTTAAACAAGATGGCTCCCGAAAGGTGAAATGTCGACATCGCCTGCTCCACCCGTGCAATCGAGTCCAACAAGGCATCGCGTCTCTCCCCGCTGACCCCGGTGAGTTCGCGCCGCATGTTCGCGATATTCACTTCTGCCAATTGCTTGTATTCGGTGACGACTGCCTCCGCCATCGGGCGCTCGGCAAAGGTCAAATAACCTGTAGCATCGACAAATTCCTGAAATTGGCGGTTGGTGACCTCGGTTGCATCCATCCAGAAAGCATCCACATAGACATCCTTGATCGGATACGAGGTTTGGTGAGAGTTCGAGCCGCCGCCCATTTCCCCGGCATCGCCGCCCATCATAAAACTCCCTCCGGGAATAAGAACCATCCCCTCGGGCGCTTCGAATTGAGACAAATCATCAGGTTCCATCTCCCGCTGCGCTTCTGGAGCTTGGGCCGATTCCATCGGATCATCTCCCTGGCACGCCGTAAAGAGTAGCGCATTCGCTGCCAAAACCCATAGCGATAGAGGTCTGAGAAGAGGCTGCCGGCGGGGTATGCTGTCCATATAAAACTCAGACAACATAAATTGGACTTGGTTTGTTTCAAGGAAAAGCGATTTCGCTAGCGGCTAAGGCCAGGGAATCTAAAACATCATCCCTCGCAAAGCGTCCCCGCACACCCGCTTTGGAAAAATCGCTCCATATCGAGTCGAAGCGAATGCCCGCAGATCTCCGCAAGAGTTCTCCACGGATCTGCTCCCCCTTATCGGTTTTCTTGGATTCCACGATCGGCGCCCCTCCATTCAATTTGGCAAAAGCGATCTCAGGATGCGCCTCCTCCCACCGTACCGACAATTCCGGTGAAGTCTGCAAGGTAGCCTCCAACTCTCGAATCTTCGGCACCAAATTCCAAGCCTGCACTGATATACCTTTGCCAATCAGAGCTTTGGACCGCTGATTCGCCTCGGCATAGCTGGCACTGTTCAACACCTCTTGGATAGGCGGCGTGAAGACACGGCTCGAAAGTCGACCCCGCAAAACCCTGCGCGCGTCGACGTCCCACTTGCGCTGCGGAGACGCCGCGGTCGCCAATCCAATCGGCATATCCACCGCGACCCTTTCAGATCCCGTAAAATCTAAAACCTCAGCTAGCGAAAGGCAGAAAAACACCTCTGCTCCAGACCTCGAGCTCGGAATCCGCCGAGACAAAACCCAACCTCCACGCGCACCGTCTAATCCCCAAATCATCCAATCACACAAGTCAGGAATTGAAATTTTTCCAATAACGACCT
Source organism: Verrucomicrobiota bacterium (assembly GCA_039034055.1). Classification (GTDB taxonomy): domain Bacteria; phylum Verrucomicrobiota; class Verrucomicrobiia; order Opitutales; family JABSRG01; genus JBCCBL01. The sequence continues at coordinate 1,858 of JBCCBL010000129.1, forward strand.
TTTTCCAAAAGAGATGCTGACGCCCGCAAATCCACAAATTTCATGCCACGGAGATGTCCTCCTCGTCCACGGCATTTTTGATACTGGGCATGTCTTCACCCGCATTGCCCGCGCCCTCAGTGCAGAAGGATGGAATGCCTACACGCCCAGCATGAGCCCGCCGAACGGCAGCCTCAGCCTCGACGAACTCGCCCGACAAATCGCTGAATTTATGCGGCAAAATGAAATTGGGCAGAATCCAGACCACCCCTGGATCCTTGTCGGTTTCAGTATGGGTGGACTCGTCAGTCGAGCCCTGCTTCAGAATCACGGTGTCTCCCACCTGCCCAAAGCTTTGGTGACCATTGGCTGCCCCCATCATGGATCAATCCTGACCTACTTCTTCTGGGGACGCGGCACCCGCGACATGCGCCCAACCAGCCGTTTCCTGAAAAAGCTGAAAAAAAGCGAGGACACCCTTCCAAGCCCCCTGCCCTGCTACTCGTTGTGGACACCGCTCGATCTCATGATCATCCCATCCAGAAGCTCCCTCTGGAATCGAGCCTGCAATGAAATTCACTGGGCGCCCCTGCACCCGTGGCTACTGATTTCCAATAGCGTGATTCGGCGAATCCTCGAAATCGCCAGCAAATCGCTCATTCGATGATGTCGACGGCAGTAAACGGCCGAAACTCGAGCAACTTCGCCGGCCATCCCGTGACATTCTCAGCAACTCGATGGGGTTGAGACACCCAATATACCGGGGAAATGGGCATCTCAGTAAGCAAAAGCTGCTCGGCAGACTCCATCGCGACGCGACGCGACGCACCGCTCGTTTCAAGAGATTTATCCAAAAGCGCATCATATGCCTCCGCATTCCAACGGGCTCGATTGGTCGGCGCGGTGCTCCGGAAAACATTGAGAAAGGTGTAGGGATCGGCGTAATCTCCATACCAGGCCAAAAAACCGAGCTGATACTCGCCCGCGTTCAGGCTATTGAGATAGACTCTAAACTCGGACTGAATCAGCTCCACATCGAGTCCCAAATATTCGCTCCACATTCCCTGCAAGGCCTCGGTGACGCGCGTAGGATTGGAGCTTGTTGAGGTCGAAAGGGTGAGCTTATCGAGCTTCCCATGAGTCGCCTCCCAATCCATCAGGAGTCGCTTGGCTTTATCTGGGTCAAATCCTAGCAAGCTTCCAGGCGTATAGTCAGGAAGCTTATCCGGCGTGAAAGAGGTCGCGGCCTGGCCCATCTTTATGACGTGCTCGACAATCGCGCGTCGATCTATCGCGTAGCTCAAAGCTTGACGTAATCGCCTATCCGAAAGCCGCTCGTCTCGAGTATTCATAATCACATAAGCCGTCGCCAGGTGAGCATCTTCGCGATAAGTGGGATCCCCACTCCCGCGCAAGCGACCCTGAGTGCCCGCGGGCACACCGTTGGTAAAATGAATATCACCGGTCAGGAAGGCACGCTCCTCTGTGGCGGTATTCGTAATCGGCAAGAACGTCACCGCATCCACTTTGGGTATGATTTGGCCCCCATAATGAGCTTGGCGCCGCACCGTCAAAAACTCGTTCGGCACCCACTCCTCCACTTGAAAAGGGCCATTGACGACCTGCGGAATGCGCGGATTTGCCGCAAAAATCTCAGCGCGCCACGGGAAAAAGACCGGTCGTTTCAGAATTTGCAGGAAAAACGGCGTCGGATTCTCAAGCTCCATCACCAAAGTAGAGTCATCGACGGCCTTGATGCCCACATCTGCAAAGTGTTCCAAATCACCTTCCCGATACCCACGCGCGCCTACTACGAAGTCGAAAAAATCCGCTAAAGGACCTCCGAAATCCGGGTCCAAAACTCGCCGGGCCCCATCGACAAAATGCTGTGCCGTGACGACAAGTCCGTCCGACCATTTGGCATCCGCTCGCAACTGAAAGGTATATCGCTTGCCAGACGCATCGATTTCCCAGCTGCGCGCGACCCCCGGAGATACAACTCCTTCCTCCAACGGATGCTCCTGCACGAGGCCTTCAAAAAGCGCCATTGAGACTCGAATATCAGCATTTGCACTGATCCGGTGAAAATCGAGCGATGAGGGTTCCGATCCATTTCCGAGGATGAATTCTTTGCGCGACTCGTTCTTATTGGTTTCCGACTTTTCAGACGGGCCGCAGGCGATCAGGCCCAAGACCAGGCAGCTCACGATTAATGGGGGCCAGGAATGCTTCCACATAGCTCTAGCGTGGAGCGCTCTGTGTGCCAGTTCAAGTATTAGACTCGACTACATCGCCACCAATCAGCTCGGACCCTCCAAGGGCTTGCGAACTCTGGGTATCAATCACTCGACGTAAATGGCCCTCAAATTCGCCGATAATGCCCGCCCAAGGAATAATTTCGGTGGTCGTACGAGCCGCTATGCCCATCGCTGCCCACCGATCTCGGCAATCCGCCAGAGCCTCCGTTTTGCGCACAAAATCCTCAGCATCATCAAATTTTGCCAGGAAACCATTCTCCCCATCACGAATGAACTTTTGGCCTGCGGCATAATTGTAAACTACACTCACTAATCCCGAAGTCATCGCCTCAGTCACGACATTGCCAAAAGTCTCCGAGGTGCTCGCAAAAAGAAATAAATCTGCAGAGGCATAATGCTCCCCCAGATCTTCGCCATAGCGCATCCCTGCAAAATGAACATCGGGAAACTGTGCCTCGACCTTTTCGCGCACCGGGCCATCTCCGACCACCACCATACGCGCCTCGGGAATACGTTTCCGGAGAGCCTCAAAGGCTTTGATCGCCAAGGGAATATCCTTTTCTGCAGCCGCCCGACCCACGTAGATCGCCACCGGGATGTCTTCAGAGGGTGCCCCCCAGCTCTTTCGCAGCGCATCATTACGACGTCCAGGATCGAAAAGCGCGCGATCCACCCCGCGTCCCAAATAGAACAGACGCTCAAAATTCGAAGATCGCAACTCCTCAATTAAATCCTGCGAGGGCACAAATGTGAGCGCACACGCATTATGGAACCAGCGCAGAAAACTCAGCATAGTCTGGGTAAGCCACTTCGCACCGTAGTCCTGGCAATAAAGCTGGAAATTAGTGTGGAAGGTCGAAGTAACTGGCAGCCCAAGTTTTTTTGCAGCCAGCAACGATGCAATCCCTAAGGGACCCTCGGTAGCCACATGCACCACATCTGGCTGAAATTTTTCGAACATGCGTTTCAGTTGAAAATATACCGGGAGTCCCATCTGGATTCCTGGGTAGCCAAGTAGCGGAATCCCCGGAACGGTATACTCAGAAACACCCGCGTGGACACTGATTTCACGGTGCTCACCTTTCTGCCGTGGTCGGATTACAAATATCCGATGCCCTCGATCCGCCATCCCGTCTGCAAGGCGACGATTGGTCATCGCAACTCCATTCACTTCCGGAGGAAAAGTTTCGGTAACTAGGCAGATCTTCATGGGTAGTTTTGAAAAAATATCAAGAATCCTAAAACGAAAGGATATTCGATGAGGAATCGGTCCCCAGATCTGAATACCCGAACAGCCGAAATTCAAAATGAGAGATCCCTCAGAACGTCTCGACCCCTCTATCATCGGCACTCTTTTGCGAATCCAAAATTCCGATAGCTTTTAAATTCGATTTCATCCCGCATATCACGAGAAAACCCTGCGAAGTGTTGCATGATTAGCCGCAAATCCCTACACGCTAAGGGTTAGGACGATCAATGGGGCAATGGCGTGGAATCCCTGCGACCTCCGGACCAGACAGCAAAGCGCTCCGCTCTACTCGACGACCCAATAGACGCGGTTACCACCGACCCGTCGAATTTGACCGGTAGATACATCACCGTTGTCGAAATTCGCGTCCAGGCGCGCGATTGCCGCATCAGAGAGGTTAGTTCCCACGGCCCCAACGCCGAAAAAACCATAACCGTCATCAAAGTCCCAGCTTCCCCCAATCGGCGTGGACTCTCCCCAAGCCGCAGGGCTGATATAGTCCTCCAAAACTGTCGGCAACACCCCTGTCGAAGAGTCTCCTATCGAAGCAGCTCCAGAAAAAAGCAAAAAGTGTTGCGCCGCTCCCTCAAAGACACGGCAGTCATTCACAAAACGAGTCATCCTCGACGATTCCCTAACGCTTTTAAAGCTAGGAATTGCAATCGCCGCGATTAGGCCAATGATCACGACCACAACCATAATTTCAACGAGAGTGAACCCTGATTCGAAATTTCGCTCTCTTTGCATCATCTAATTCGTCGCATTGGGGTATGAGGTCTCCTCTTCAGCGTGGAACCATCAAGATCCGACCAGACATGATGATCACCGAGAGTCAGTCCGGCGCAAGCCTACAATCGCCGACACGACGCTCTATGCCTTTTTTAACGATTCTTGAACATGCAAGACCGTCTTCGCGATCTCCACATCCTCGTCCTCATCAACTGGCTCAAGCTCTTCCATTTCATCCTGATCCAGAAAATAGAACGTTTTGAAATATACTTTGAGAACAACCAAAACGCGATGGTCATGCCAATGAAGCCACCATGGCTGGCCATGCCTCCCTTCCAAAACATAAATATCTCAGCGGGATTCTCAGCATAGTAGGGAAGATTGTAAAATAATGTGTGTCCCAATCGCGCACCGAGAATGGAGCAAACGGCCAAGATCGTCAGAAGACTGTCCAGCCAATTAATGTCTTCTTTCTCCCTTACAAAAACCCATTTGGTAATTTGGTAGCCAAGTACAAATCCCAGGCCCCATAATACACCATACCACCGGAAATGTAATGGTCCAATGCTCCAAATTTCGGGATCCCAATTGAGGCTGAATGCCAATAAGATCAATTTCACGATGGTGTCTTTTGAGAGTTAAAGCGGCCTTTGGAAAAAATCCGAATTCCGGAGTCGGTCCCCTTCCGTAATTTCAATTGTTCTTCTTCTGGGAGGTGTACAAAGTCCTGACAGTCATCGGAACAGCATCCGTCATATTTTGCTGCACACTCATCGCATTGAATGAAGAGCAAATTGCAGGTCACATTTTTGCAGTTTGTATGTGTATCGCAAGGCTTCCCACACTGATGACAATTGGCAATGACTTCATCACTGATCCGTTCCCCCATCCGCTCATCAAAGACAAAGTTTTTGCCCCGAAACTTATTGGTCAATCCTTTTTCCTGTACATCTCGGGCATACTTAATGATCCCGCCTTCCAATTGATAGACATCCTTAAATCCCTGATGCTTAAACCAGGCACTGGCTTTTTCACAGCGAATGCCTCCGGTACAGTACATCACCAGTGGACGTTCTTTGTCTTCGGCGAGCATTTCCTCAATGATGGGCAAAGATTCACGAAATGTATCAACGTCGGGACAGATTGCCCCATCAAAATGACCTACTTCTGATTCGTAGTGGTTACGCATGTCCACCAAAACGGTGCCTTCCTGACTGATGAGTTCATTGAAGGCCTCCGCATCTAAATGCATTCCGCCTTTGGTCACATCAAAGCTGCTGTCATTGAGTCCGTCAGATACAATCTTAGGCCGCACCTTGATGTTGAGCTTGAAAAAGGACTTTCCATCGTCATCTACCGCTACATTGAGACGGACACCATCCAGAAATTCAATTGCATAGAGCTCCTGTTCAAATTGATCCCAATTCCCCACTGGCACTGAAATCTGGGCATTGATCCCTTCAGCTGCGACATAGGTGCGTCCCAACACATTGAGCAAATCCCATTGACAGTATAATTGATCCCGAAATGCCTGAGGATCACTGATATGATGGTATCGATAGAATGAAACTGTAACACGCTTCTCCTTGCTTTGCTGGATTTTCTCCTTCAGTTCCTTTCCATTTACCCGATTATACAATCCCATGGTATTTTTACGGATATTTGTGTTTGTCAGACAATATTATAATTATTGCTCCACCAAGACTGAACCCACCCATGAAGAAGAATATCATTTTGTTGATGTTCCTGGCAGGAATTGCCGCTGCGACTTTCTTTTACCTGACGAAATCCTTCCATGAGTCTTCAGAGGTCAATCTGGCCTCCAAAGATACGGAACTTGTCCCGCAAAGCCCAAGCCGACTCTATGGCGTATCACTGGACGGGATGGAGGTCAGCCGCGCCGTTTTCCA